>NZ_CAZEQR010000004.1:0-110125 GCF_964513795.1 Tenacibaculum sediminilitoris
ATTTATAAATGTAATAATGGAAAGGAACTTAAACAATTAATTAAAGAGTCTATAAATACATATAATAACAAAAGACCACATTTAAGTCTTAACATGAAAACACCTAACTTTGTACATAACAAAAAAACCAGAGAAGTTAACTTCTCTGGTTCAATATAATTTTTTAAATAACTGTCAACCTATTTTAGGACGACTCACATGTTTCTTGTTTTTAACAATATATTAACATAAAATATATTACTATGAAAACACCTAAGAAAAATGCTAAAATGCAATTAGAAAAATTTTCAACTATTTTTACTCAGTTAGGATTAGTATTAACTCTGTTTGTAGTTTTTCTTGTTTTGGAGCACGAAACAGCGAAAGATATTGCAATGATTAAAACTTCAAATGCTCAAGTCTATGAGAAAGTTTACACCTTTGATAAGCCTGTAATTATAAAAAAAGAAGTAAAACAGTCTGAAGAATTAAAGAAAAAACGTGTAATTAAAGACCTATCTAAACCTAAAGAGGTAGATGATAAAACTGAAGTTGCTACAGTAATAGATTTGCTTGTAGAAGATACATCTATTGATATAGATAAAGTTCCAGAGTCAAAAGAAATTGAAATAATAAAAGATACTGATGACCCTGTTTCAATTAAAAATGTGCAAAATGCTCCTGTTTTTAAGGGTTGTGAGGGACTATCAGAAGAAGAAAATATAAAGTGTTTTGAAAGGAAAATACAGCAGCATATACAGCGTAACTTTAAATTAGAATTAGCGCAAGAAGTTGGGTTAAGTTCAGGGAAATATAAAATATTAACACAGTTTATTATTGATAAAAATGGAGAAGTAATTGATGTTAAAATTAGAGCTCCTCATTCTGAACTAGAAAAAGAAACAAAAAGAGTGGTAGGTAAAATACCCAACTTTACCCCAGGAAAACAAAATAATAAAAGAGTAAAAGTAAGGTATATTTTACCTATCACTTTTAAAGTTGAATAGAATGATAAGTAAAGAATAGATAACGTGTTTGTACTAAGCATAAATGCTATTTGAAAAACAGTAAATTAAATAAACATTAAGTTAGAGTTTAAAAATAGAAAAAAATCAAAAAAATATTTGAGAAAATAAAAATCTTATTTATATTTGAATAGTGGTTTTTTAAACCACTTTCTTTTTCTTTTTCATAGCAATTTTTCCCACTCAATATTGAGTGGGTTTTTTTATGTTTAATTCCCAAAAGAGAAAAGAATATAAAACCAAATATTCTAGTGCAATAAACCAAAGGTTTTCTTTCCATGGAGAGTTCGCATACGCTTGATAACTCAGTATAACAACTAAGCTCCACAATACAGCATAGCGGTACTGAGTAAATACTGATAAGATTAAAAGAGTTGCAATATACCAAGGATGCATAGTTGTTGTAAAAAAATAATAAAAAGATAAAGCAAATAGCATACTTACAATTAACTGTTTTGTAGACTTGTTTTTTTTGAAAAAAGTAAGAATCAATAAAAAGCAAACGGTAAGAATAGGTATTATCTTACCAATAATGGCAATCTCATTATAGCCTCTAAATAGATAACCAATTTCTCTAGCTAAATAGTAAAAACTAGCATTAAACTCAAAGTTTTTAAACCATAAGCCAACAGAGTTGGTGTAGTTTGAAATTAATTCAGGAGAGTAGAAAGGAAGAAAAAATAGAACAATTGTAAGAACTACAGTTCCATAAAAGAATGCTAATTTTTTAAATCCTTTAAGGAGTGAAAAATTATTCTTTACAAACCATTGAAAAAATAAAGGTAAAAAGAGCAAAGGAATTAGTTTTACAGAAACCGAACAAGCCAGTAAAATAGCTGCTAAAAACCACTTTTGTTTATGTAGCGTATAAATACTCCAAACCAAAAAGAACAACATTACAGGTTCAAAATGTAAGTTTCCAGTAAGTTCAATTATCACAAAAGGATTTAAAATGTATAGAAAAATGTTTTTAACAGGTAATTGTAGCCTTTCTAAAAGCTTTTTTCCGAAGTATAAAATACCTATATCAGCCAAAATAATCAACACTCTCATTACAACAACACTCCCTATAATGCTGTTTTTAGCAAAAAAGGCAGCTATTAAAAAACATAACTGATTAATTGGAGGGTAGTTGGTGTAATGACTTCCATTTAAAACTCCCATACCCTCATACAACTCCTTAGCTTGGTTAATAGGGTAGTTCTGCTGCTCAATAAATGTTTGAGGTAAGTATAAATAAGGGTTCAATCCTTCTAAAATCATACGACCATCCCAGATAAAGCGATAAAAATCTTGTGATAAATTAGGAGTAGCAAAAAAGAAAACAAACCGAAATAAGACTGCAATTCCTACTAAATAAGCAAACGATAATTCTTTATCACGTAGAAGAGCAAAATAACAAGCAAATAGGCTAATCCAGAGAAAAAGTAATTTGTTAAATTCGGTACGTTCAATTGTATAGGCAAATAAAAAATAAAGAACTACACTAACAAAGGTTAGTATAATTGAGCTATATTTTTTTAAAAAAGACATTTAAGCTTTTGAGAAAATCGATTTAAAAAAGACATACCCAAAACCAACAAATAACATTAAATGAAAGGGGAATAAACCAAAGTCTCCACCCTGATCACCAACAGTAAAAGCACTATACATACCGAAAGCAAAGTATAAAGCTAATAAACCTTCTATAATTACATGTAAAGAAGGTCTTTTACGGATGTATTTATTATTTTTCCAGCTATCTTTTAATGATTTAATATTGAACTTAGGTGTTCTTACAAACTCACTTTTTTTACCTAAATGCCCCTCTAAAACAGCAATTGTATTGTGTAAAGAAAAGCCCATAGCGATAGAGAAAAAAGCAAAAAAAGCACCTATGTATTTGATGAAATTCCAGAAGCCACCCCCGTAAGTTCTTTTATACATAAACCAGTAACAGATAAAGAAAATTAAGGTACTTACAATGAAAAAGCTCATTACTAAAAAATATATTTTTAAATGAGCATATTCATTTTTAATATATAGCATCGGTATGCTTAATACAGCAACTAAAAAGATACAAGTAAACATTGAACTATTTAGTAGATGTAATGTGCCATGAAGTTTAGTTTTAAGAGAAATGTTATTACTAGTAATTATTCTCTTTAACATTTTTTGAAAATTCTCAGCACCTCCTTTATTCCATCTAAATTGTTGTGAACGAGCAGCACTAATTACTACTGGTAATTCAGCAGGAGTAACAACATCTTCTAGGTATTTGAATTTCCAGTTTTTTAACTGAGCGCGATAGCTTAAGTCTAAATCTTCAGTTAAAGTGTCACCTTCCCAATTTCCAGCATCGTAAATACATTCTTTACGCCAAATACCAGCAGTACCGTTAAAATTGATAAAATGTCCTTGACTATTTCTTCCTACTTGCTCTAAAGTAAAATGTGCATCTAAAGCAAAAGCTTGAATTTTTGTTAAGGTAGAATAATTTCTATTAATATGTCCCCAACGAGTTTGAACTACACCTATTTTAGAATCTTTAAAATGGGGAACAGTTTTTAATAACCAATTTTCTTTAGGTAAAAAATCGGCATCAAAAATAGCAATGAACTCACCTTTGGCTGTTTTAAGTCCTTCTTTTAAAGCACCAGCTTTAAACCCTTGGCGGTTCTCACGTCTAATATGTTGAATGTTTAAACCTGTTTTTTGAAGCTCTTCAATTTGTGTAGCTGTACTTTCAACTGATTCATCGGTAGAGTCGTCTAACACTTGAATTTCTAACTTTTCACGCGGATATTCTAGCTTAGCAATGTTGCTTAACAAACGCTCCATTACGTAAAGTTCATTATAAACAGGTAACTGTATAGTTACATATGGAATTTTTTTAATATCAGATAAATCTAGTGTAGGTAGGTTTTCTTTTTTTTTCTGAGCTTTTAAATAATTGATAAGCAGGTTTAGCTGTGCTATGGCATATACCAATATAAGTACTAACGATATGGTGTATAGCGTAATTATTATGTATTCTAAAACCATTATTTAAAGCTATATTTAAAGATCCAACCTAAAATTTTTATGCCGGCTAATATACTACCTTTTACAGTTCCTGAAACTTTTGATACCCCTATTCTATTTCTGTATTTCATAGGAATTTCTGTATAAGTTAATTTTTGTTTTAAAGCTTTTAACTGCATTTCTACTGTCCATCCATAAGTTTTATCCTCCATGTTTAAAGCAAGTAGTTTATCATACCTTATAGCTCTAAAAGGACCTAGATCTGTAAAAGTTGCTCCAAAAAATAACTTCATTAATGAGGTTGCTAACCAATTGCCAAAAACTTGTTGAGGAGTCATAGAGCCTTTTTCACGTAGTCGTTGCACACGAGCGCCAATTACAAAATCAATATCATCATTTATAATTGGAGCTACAAGTTCGGTAAGTTGCTCAGGATAATCGGAATAATCTCCATCTAAAAAAACAATAACATCTGGTTTCTCATTTTGTTTAATAATATATTCCATTCCTTTCAAACAGGCATAACCATATCCTTTTCTATCTTCAGTAAGTACAGTAGCTCCTGCATTTTTAGCATTAACTTCAGTGTTGTCTGTTGAATTATTACTAATAACAATTACCTCGTTTACTAAGGAAGGAATATCATTAATTACATGGACAATAGAATCTTGCTCATTGTATGCGGGGATGATAACTTTTATAAGTAGATTCATTAATTACTTTAAATCGTTGAGACTGTTTTCTTTTGCAAAAGAAGACAAATTATTCCATTCTTTTAACTTTATTCCTTTTATAAATTTTATAGCTTTTGTTAATTTATGTTTCTCGTATAACAAACAGTATCCGTTTTTTTTATTGTTTTTGATTTGACACTTTTGATAAACGTTTCCTTTATTACTATATAAAACCCACCACTTATTTCGAATACCATTAACAAAGTGTCCTTCTTTTTCTTTAGAGGAATTTTCACGGTAAAAATACCAGTACTTTACTGGAATATTCTTTTTAAAGCGTCCTTCTTTTTTTTTATTTCCATTTTTATAGTAGAAAATCCAATAATCGATTTTTTTATTTTTTTCAAGCCACCCTTCTTCTTTTAGTGTTCCGTTTTCATAGAATGATTTATGATAAACTCTTTGTCCGACTAAAGAGAACGTAATAAAAAGGCATAGTATGAAAACATTATTTTTCATTTACTAATTTCATTAAATCTACATCGTTACCTAATAAAATTTCTGTTGGGTTTATACGTCCTTTTTCTGGACCGTTTTCTAATTTTAATACTCCACGAGGGCATACAGCTGAACATACTCCGCACCCAACACAACTAGCACGTACTATATTTTCTCCTTTTTGGGCGTATGCTCGTACATCAATACCTTGCTCGCAATACGTAGAACAATTTCCACAAGAAATACATTGTCCGCCATTGGTAGTAATTCTAAATCGAGATTTAAAACGTTGTACAATTCCTAAATAAGCGGCTAGAGGACAACCAAAACGACACCAAACACGATTTCCGAAAATTGGATAAAACCCAGTACCAATAACTCCTGCAAACCAAGCCCCTATTAAAAAGCTATACGTGTCTTTAATCCATTGAGAGTTAATTCCAAGGAAAGATTGTGTTCCAGTAAAATAACAGTACAAAGTTACAATGGTCATTATTAAAGAAAATACCAAGACACTATGTATTAACCAACGCTCCAATTTCCATGCATTCAAGCTTTTATTGGAATGTTGACGGTATGGGTCGCCTAAAGTTTCTGCTAAACCACCACAACCACAAACCCAAGAGCAATACCATCTTTTCCCAAAGAAATATACCATTACAGGAACAATAATAAGCGTAAGTACAATACCCCAAACTAAAATAAACAAACCAATAGCTCCACTATTTCTTAAACTATCTAAATTCCATTCAAAAAAGAAGTCATAGTCTAACGGAAAAGCATTTTTAAAATCATACCCAGGCATATTTAAACTGGTCATGATTTCTGGAATAAGGAAGGCAAATACAATTTGAAAGAATAAAACAGAAGTTGTTCTAATAACTTGATATTTGTTGTGTCTGTATTTTATATACATTCTCACTCCCATTACTAGCATAATTACACAGTATAAAAAACCATATACAAACCATTGGCTAGCTTCTCCGCCGTTTAAAAATTTGCTAATAGGGTCTAATATAAAAGTCCAGTTCACCACATAATCAGGAAAAAAGTAAAGTAATAAGTAAAAAGTAACTAAGTAAATTAAAACTAACCAAGCTACCCAGCCTCTATTTGTACTTGCTTCTAAATAAATTCCGTTATTTTTTATTCCTTTAGGTCCTAATAAAATAAAATTAGGAAGTATAAATAATAGTGCTCCGAAAATACCTAAACCAAAAGTGAGTAACCATAGTAAACCCGAGTTGTTTTTGACAAAACTATTCCCTGATTTTTTAGCTAATTCATAACTTAATGTATGAGGTTTCCCATAAATTAAATATTGATATTGCTCCCCTTTTTTATCCCAGTTCTTTTCGGCATCGTATTTAGTAATTAAGGCATTATAATGGTTGTTTGATGATTCGTAAGCGTTTCTAACTCGACTAGAAAATTCAAAAATATGTAAGCTTTTATCAGTTACAATAGCTTTGCTAAGTTCATTTTTTATGATTTCACTTTTGTATCCTTTTTCAGTAATAAAATTATCTAATTCTGATTGGCTTAAGCTGAAAGAACCTGTAAAAATTACTCCTGAAAAAATGATTAACCCTATTAAGAATAGTAGTAAACCTATTTGTTTTATTATTTTCATACTAAACTCTGCTAAAAATTCGCTTCCAGTTTTTCTTTTTTAATTGAATATTGGTGTTGTTTTCTTTGTTGAATTTAGCTACAATTTCTGACTCGTGTAGCTTGTAAAATTCAGGGTCGAAGTTAGCGTCTGCTAAATGCTCTAAAACATAGGCTATGGAGCGATTTTTATTCAAAACTTTATCAAAAAATTCATGACGCATTCGTATTCCCATAGTATTTATACCAATAAATTTCTGTGTTTTTTTATTGTAATTAATTCGAATACATTTTTTACTACTTTCGTGTTCCCAATAAAAATGGGCTTCATTTTCTTTAGGTTGTGGCCATACCCAACCATAGGTTTGGTATTCAATATCAATAAACTTTGCCGAGTTAAACCAATGTCCTGGTTTATATTGAATTCGGTTGCCACAAATAGTTTGTGCAACAGTTTCACCCATCATTCTACCAGTGTACCAAACAGCTTCTATGGGGCGACGTAGACCAATTGCTTCATGTTGTTCTGCACAATCACCAATAGCATACACATCTTTGATATTGGTTTCTAAAAAATGATTGACTTTAACTCCCCTACCAAGCTCAATTTCTGAGCCTTTTAAAAAATCAACATTTGGAGAAACACCAGCAGTCAAACCAACAACATTACAAGGTATTTCTTCACCAGTTTCTTCAATAATTACAGATGTAACTTGTCCTTTTTTATCGGATTTTATTTCCTTTAGATTTACACTTAAACGTAAATCGATATGATTTTCTATAATTTCACGATTTATCATGGCAGATTCTTCCATGGGTAGCACTTTGTCCCAAAAACTATCTTCTCGAACTAAAAAGGTTACAGGAATATTTCTGCTATGAAGCATTTCGGCAAGTTCAATACCAATTAAACCTCCACCAACAATAACAGCTCTTTTACATACTTTGTTGTTGGGTGCATATTGTTCAAGAGCCTCTAAATCTTGTTTATGATACATTCCCATAACACCTTTTAAGTCTTGTCCAGGCCAACCAAACTTATTAGGTTTAGAGCCAGTGGCTATAATTAACTTATTGTAAGACAATTTTTCTCCAGTACTAAAGGCTATTTCTTTTTTTGAAGAATGCACTTTTGAAACAAAACCTTTTTTAAGGTTGATTCTATTTTTCTTCCAAAACCAAGATTCGTAAGGTTGTGTATGTTCAAATTTCATGTGTCCCATGTACACATACATTAAAGCAGTTCTTGAAAAGAACTCATCAGCCTCAGAAGAAATAATGGTAATTTTTTTGTCTGATAATTTTCTGATATGCCTTGCGGCTGTAACTCCAGAAATTCCATTACCAATAATAACAACGTGCTCCATAAATGTTGATTTGCAGTTTAGGTCGTTGCTAAAGTTAAGAACTTAATAAAGGAATTAAATTTAGAATGAATTTAAATAATAAACTTTTGTAAGTGGATGTTTTTTGTTACGACCTATAGCTTAACATAAAAATTAATGGTATGAAACGACAGATACTAAGCCTTTCAATATTTTTCTTCTTTCTAGTACAAATTTCAAATGCTCAAGATGATAAAGTAGAAAAATCAAACATTCAAACATATACGCCATCTAAGCTTTTAAATAATGGACAATGGGATATTAAATGGTTTAATAATTTGTATACAGAGACAAAATTTGCAGATGCAAATAGTAATACTAAGTCAAAACTAAGAGAAAACTACTTTACTTCAACGTTGGAAGCTTTCACAGGAACCTCTAAAAACAACCGTATTAATGTAGGAGCAATTGTAGAGTTTCGTTCTAATACGATTGAAGGACGTCAAGCATTATCAGTATTTAGTTTGAAAGATAATCCAAATTCTGAAAGAAAAGGAATTACTTCAATTGCGCCAGCAGTAAAGTTTCAACCACTAAAAAATGTTGGAAACTTTTCTGTTCAATCAGCAATACACATTCCTTTAGTTAGTAATGAAACAGAAAATGGTGTATTTTTAGATCAAACAGCTTGGGCTTTTCAAAATCGGTTTTTTTATGACTATACTTTTTCTAGTGGTAAATGGCAGTTGTTTACAGAATTAAATACTGAGTATAATTTTGGTAATGATGACAGTTTTGCTAATAATACTTTTGTGTTAGTTCCAGGACTTTTCTTAAGTTATTTTCCAAATGATAAATCTACAGTATTGGCTTTTACGCAGCACTCACAGAGATTTGGAGACTTTACACAAGATTATACTGCATTAGGTTTAGGAGGAAAATATCAAATTACGAAGGTTTTAAATTTAGAGTTGTTGTATAGTAATTTTGTAAGAGGAACAAACAATGGATTAGGAGAAAGCTTTAACTTAGGTATTCGAGCATTATTTTAAAAATAGTAAATTAGAGGAGTCATGAAAACTCTAAAACTCCTTTTTTTAAGCTTTATTCTGTTTTGTAGCTCTTGTACAAGTCAGTCAAAAAAAATAAACGGTATTAGCTTTGTTGCTTCTTCAAAAGAAGTAACGAATCAACATCTTCATCATGTAAAAAAGGTATCAGCAAATTATGTTGCATTGATGCCTTTTGCTTTTGTTAAAAGTTTATCATCTCCAAATGTGATTTATAATTCCAAGAATCAATGGTTTGGAGAAACAAAAGAAGGTGTAAAACAATATGCTAAAGAGTTTCAAAAAGGCAATATAAAAAGCATGTTAAAACCTCAAATTTGGGTTTGGAATGGTGCATATACAGGAACTATAAAAATGAATTCCGAAAAAGAATGGAGAGCATTAGAACAATCTTATGAAGAATTTATTCTTGTTTTTGCAGAAGTAGCAGAAGAAATTAATGCAGAAATTTTTTGTATTGGTACAGAGTTGGAACAGTTTGTAAAAAATAGACCTGAGTACTGGAAAAAACTCATTAAAAAAATCAGAAAGGTATACTCGGGAAAATTGACCTATGCAGCAAACTGGGATGAATTTAAACGAATAGATTTATGGAAAGATTTAGACTTCATAGGAATTGATGCTTATTTTCCGTTAAGTGATCAAAAATCTCCAAGTATTGAAGACTTTGAAAAAGGTTGGCAACCTCACAAGAATGAAGTTATTGAAATTCAAAGTAAGTTTAATAAGCCTGTTTTATTTGCTGAGTACGGATATAGAAGTGTTGATTTTACAGGTAAAGAACCCTGGAATTCAAATAAAATTGATGGAAGTGTAAATTTAGCAAACCAAGAAAAAGCGTTACAAGCCTTGTATAATCAGTTTTGGAAAGAAGATTGGTTTGCTGGCGGTTTTGTTTGGAAATGGTTTCATAATCATAAGAATGTTGGAGGACAAGAAAACAATAGGTTTACACCTCAAAATAAACCTGCAGAATTGACTATAAAAAAGATGTATGAAAGCAGTAAATAAGAATCATAAAAGCATACACCTGTTTTTGTTTAAAATAATAATTTTTGTAATGTTTTGGTTGTCTCTAAACTGTTATTCACAAGAGAAAAGAATAGAGAAAATCACTTTCTCTGGAGCTGAAAAAACAAAAACACATGTTCTAAAGAAAATACTAATCTCAAAAGAAGGTGGAATACTAGATTCTATTATGTTGAATCAAGATATGATTCGATTAAAACGCTTACCAGCAATTTCTAATGCAAATTTCCAAACATCTTGTGCTAATAACAAATGTGATGTTGTTGTAACTGTAGAAGAGAATTTTACCATAATCCCAGAAGTCAATTTTCATAAAACTATTAATCAGAAACTAGCTTACAGAATAGGAGTAGGTGAATATAATTTTTTAGGAAGGAATATTATTTTAGGTGGATTTTATCAATACAACGGATTTGATTCTTACGGAGTTAACTTTAGGGCCCCTACTTTATTTTCAGCAAAATGGGGAGTATCATTGAATCATCAAAATTGGACAAGTGAAGAACCGTTGTATTTTGATGGTGAGTCGGCTAATTATAAGTATCAGAATATTTCTTATGAAGTTTTGGTGTTATATCAATACGATTTTAAAAATCAGTTACAGTTCGGAATTAATTTTTTTAAAGAAAAGTACAACTACTTAAATGGAAGCGTATCACCTGAGGTTCCTAACCAACTAGATGTAAACAAAAAGCTATTGAAGTTAATTTATACTTTTAATGATTTAGATTACAATTACCAATATATAAACGGATTTAAAAATGAGTTTCACGGACAGTATGTGACATCTGAAAATGAATATCAGGATGACTTTTTGATTTTTTGGAATGACTTTTTTTATTTTAAAAGACTAGGAGAAAAAGGGAATTGGGCAAATAGATTACGTATTGGTTTGTCATCTAACGATGATACTCCATTCGCTCCTTTTGCGTTAGATAATAACTTAAATTTAAGAGGTGTTGGTATTTTGGTTGATAGAGGAACAGGAAGTATTGTGTGGAATACTGAATACAGGCACACGCTATATGAAAAAAAATGGTTTGTTATTCAAAGTAATGTGTTTGTAGATACAGGAACCTGGCGTAATCCGGGAGGAAGTTTTAGTGACTTTACCGATAGTAATAATGTAAAAGTGTATTCTGGTATCGGCTTACGTTTTATCAATAAAAAAATATTTAATGCAATTTTTAGGATTGACTATGGGCATGGGCTTACAAAGAATGCATCAAAAGGATTTGTATTTGGAATAGGGCAATATTTCTAACCTGTAAGTTTAGATACTAAAAAAAGCGAGGTTTATAATTTAAACCTCGCTTTTAATTACTCTTTTATAGAAGAATATTTTTATTTTTTCTTTTGGTGTACTAATTTCATTTCATCAATTAAGTGTTTTGCCCCTGCATATTTATCAACAATAAATAATACGTAACGAACATCTACCATAATATTTCTACAAATTTCAGGATCGTAATTCATATCGCTCATCGTTCCTTCCCATACGCGATCAAAGTTTAACCCAATAAGATTTCCTTGAGCGTCAATGGCAGGACTACCAGAGTTACCCCCTGTTGTATGGTTAGTTCCTAAGAAACAAACAGGCACTTTTCCGTTTTTATCGGTGTACTGACCAAAATCTTTAGCATCGTATAAATCACGTAATTTTTGAGGAACGTCAAACTCATAATCTCCAGGTACATATTTTTCAATAACACCATCTAAATAACTTACAGGATTATAGTATACGGCATCTCTTGGTGAATACCCACGAACTTGGCCATAGGTAACACGTAAGGTACTGTTAGCGTCTGGAAAATAACGAGCATTTGGTAATGCTTCCATTAATGCTTTCATATACGTTTTTTGTAAAGTGCTAATAGGCTGGTTTTTTTGTTGAAATTTAGGGTTTATTTTAGTGTAAAACTCCTCAATCATTGGTTTTGCATACTGGTAAGCAGCATCTTTGTTTAAGTTTTTTACCACTTTTTTAGCATTTCCTTCTAATAATTGTAGGGCTTTGTCTAAATCAGTAAAACTAGTTTTATCATAAATTGATGCATCTATATTTTCAGCATTGTATAAAGGCATTACATTTTTAAACACACCTTTATCTACATTTACATCAAAGTTTTTGTGAATTCCTTTAATTTTATTAATCAATGAAGTTTTGGCTTCTTCAAGTTTTTCAGGTTTGTTTAAAGCTACTTGTTCTAATTGATAAGCTCTAAAAGTCATTTGCATCAACTCGTTAGTAACCAAGAAAACTTCAATAAAGTTTCTTCTTTTAATGTTGATACCAGCAAAATCATCATATAATTTTTCGAATTCAGGAAGAATATTTCCGTAGTTTTTTTCTAACCCTTTTTCTTTTAATGCTTTTTTGAAAGTAGCTTCAAAAGCTTGACGCTCTGCAATAGCATTACTCTTTTTAATTCCTAAATTTTCACCAATCCATTTTTTCCAAGCGTTTGCAATACGTGCTTGCTTTGAAGCGTATTTAATACGAACAGCATCGCTTGCTTTCATTTGTGCATCAATTTCTTTTAACGCAGCTTCTCTAATAGCAATGTTACTTGGGTTAAACTCTTGTGTAATGTGTTTAATAGCAACGGCTGGTAAATACTCGTTGGTACGTCCAGGAAAACCAAAAACCATGGTGAAATCACCTTCTTCAATTCCGTCTAAAGAAACAGGTAAAAAGTGTTTTGGTTTGTAAGGAAGGTTGTCTTTGCTGTACTTAGCAGGACGATTGTTTTTGTCAGCATAAATTCTAAATAATGAAAAATCTCCCGTATGACGAGGGAAAACCCAGTTATCAGTATCACTACCAAATTTTCCAATACTACTTGGTGGAGCACCAACTAAACGAATGTCTTCAAATTTTTCAGTAACAAATAAGAAATATTGGTTTCCTTTATAAAAAGGCTTAACCTTAATGCCTTGCCAAGTTTCTTTTTGTGCTGATTTAGTAATTTTATTGATGTTTTTATCAATTGTTGATTGTTTTTCACGTTCAGTCATTGTATTAGTAACACCATTTAATGCTTTGGTAGTTACATCATCAATTCGAACAATAAATTCAACATATAACCCTTTATTAGGCAATTCTTCTTTTTTACTCATTGCCCAAAAACCATCTTTTAAATAATCGTTTTCAAGAGAGGAATGTGACTGAATTTGTCCAAAACCACAGTGGTGATTGGTTAAAATTAATCCTTCAGGAGAAATTACTTCACTGGTACAACCTCCATTAAAATGTCCAATAGCATCTTTCAAACTAGAGTTGTTTACATCGTAAATGTCTTTTGCAGTAAGTTTACTTCCTAAAGAGGTCATTTCTTGTTCGTTCATTCCTTCTAAAAGTGAAGGAATCCACATACCACCTTGTTGTGCAGTAACCTGAACGACAATAAATAGGAATAGAATTTTTATATACTTCATCTGTTTATTTTTAAAAAGCTAAAGATACAAATAGGCAGTAGAACAGCTAATTGAAAGTATGAAGTAATAGGTTAAAAAAGACTTAAAATATTATTTTTTTCCTATAGGATAGAGTTCTTGGTGAATAAAATCCTTTGGAAATTTTTCATCTCCTTCAAAACCTAACTCAATATCACGTCCGTTGTAAGGAATGTAGTTGGTTTTAAAAATATAGTCCCAAATACTTAAGGTAATTCCAAAGTTGACACCCATTTTTTTTTCTGGCGGAAGTTCTTTTGCGTGATGCCAAATATGCATTCTTGGATTATTTAAAATATATTTTAACCAACCGTAATCCCAGTTTATATTGGCGTGATTTAAGTGTCCGATAGTAATGTTAAAAAAATGCACAATGGCTACGTCTTGTGCTGTAAACCCACCCATAATAGCCAGCGGAATATACTTCATAGAGTTATATACTACGGGCTCCATCCAATGGTAACGAAGGTGCGCAGCAAACCCCATTTGTTTTACAGAATGATGTACTTTATGAAAGTTCCATAAAAACTCATAACGATGTAGTAAGGTGTGTGTAAACCACTGCACAAAATCAATAATGATAAAAAATACGGTGATTCTTGCCCAATAAGGAAAAGTATTAATATCAAACAATTGAAAACTAGCAACAGATAACCCCACTAAACCTAATACATCATCAAACAATTGCTCTGCTGTGTTTGATAAGGCAATAAGTACAATAAGGTTTAACAAAAAGAAATTAAAAAACATGTAAAATGTATCCAACCAAAAATCTTTACGGAATAAAGGTTGATTTTTACGCCATGGAAAGATGATTTCTAACCCCCAAACAATAAGAGAAATTATAATTAAACCATAAAAATAATTTTCCCAGTTTAACTCCATAAGTATTGACTGCTTAATGTAGTTCCAGTAGCCAGTGTATGAGTTTTTTATAATATCTATATATGTATCCATAAATGATTTAAAAATAGTAATTGTAAAATATAAATTAGTTAAACTATTTCTAAGATTTTAAAAATTACTTTATAGTTTGTTTGTAATAGCAGTAAATTCCTGCCCAGCATTCATTTTAGCAATTTTTTTACTCATAGTTTCACCTACATTTTTGCGTTTAATAATTCACCTAAAGTTATTATTTACACCATTAATGTATGAAAGAAAAGAAGTAGCCATAAAAAGTAGTATAAAAATCATGAGTTTCATTTAAGTATTGTTCTTTTGGTGATAGAATTAAATTAAACTTACATGCATAAAATTAAACAGCCATCAAAATATTTTGATGGCTGTTTAAAAAGGTGCTAAAAATAAATAAATTACTTTTTATTAGCTTCTTTAATATATTTCTCTAGAGCCATTGTCATTGAAGGCGTTTCAGGAGTTGGTGCAGCAATATCTACGCGTAACCCTCTATCTTCAACAGCTTTAATGGTAGTGTTTCCAAATACAGCTATTCGAGTATTGTTTTGTTTAAAATCAGGAAAGTTTTCAAATAAACTGTCAATTCCTGATGGGCTAAAGAATACTAAAATATCATAAAAAACATCTTCTAAATCAGATAAGTCACTAACTACAGTTCTGTATAAATCAGCACGTTTCCAATCAACTCCTAATTTATTTAATTCTTCAGGGATTAAAGGCTTTAACTTATCTGAAGATGGAAGTAAAAACTTTTCATCTTTATGTTTCTTAATTAACTTGGTTAATTCAGGAAAC
The DNA here is from genome assembly GCF_964513795.1 of Tenacibaculum sediminilitoris. Classification (NCBI taxonomy): domain Bacteria; kingdom Pseudomonadati; phylum Bacteroidota; class Flavobacteriia; order Flavobacteriales; family Flavobacteriaceae; genus Tenacibaculum; species Tenacibaculum sediminilitoris. The sequence goes on from NZ_CAZEQR010000004.1 coordinate 15,387, forward strand.
GTTCTGCTACCAACATAAATTTTACGTTTACGATATACAACGTATTTCTGTAAGTAGTAGGCAACAGCTTCAGACTGACAGAAATACTTCATGTCATCAGGAACGGTAAAACGCATTTCTTCAGCTATTCTAAAAAAATGATCTACAGCATTTCTACTCGTAAGTATAATAGCTGAATAATTATTTAAATCTACTTTTTGAGCCCTTACTTCTTTAACAGGAATTCCCTCGACATGGATAAACGAGCGAAAGTCAACCTTAACCTTTTGTTTTTCTGCTAAGTCAAAATATGGCGACGTTTCTGTCTTTGGTTTTGGTTGAGAGACTAAAATAGTTTTCACTTTCATAAAGATTCTCTTTATTACGTTGTTGTTTTATAAAGAATTAATAGCGGTGCTATTTCAAGGATGCAAAAGTACAAAATAAAATAAAACAACTTACTAATAACAAGCTTTTTATTATTTGTTAGAATTAAAAAAGCTCTAAAAATAAGTAAGATGCTAAAAGAAGAAATTAAAAAAATCTTATTAGAAAAAGTATACTGATAAAATATTATAATAGGGAGTAACCATAAACAAAGAACATATAAGTACCCTGACTTTATGTACAAAAAATAATTTATGATGGATGACAAACCCAAAATGTTGGCCAATACATAATCAATTAAAAATCGAGCAGAAAAATATAAAACTGTAAAAATAAGTACTCCTAAAAAAGCTAAAAAACTTTGCGAATATTTATCTGATAATAAGGTTAAAAACAAAAACAACGAGATTACAAGCATTGAATAAGCGAATAAAAGCAGCCTAAAAGGAGAAAAAAAAGAAGCACCTTCTTCAATTCTTTTATGAAAAAAACCAGGTGTAATAAATGCAATTGCATATCCATACAACTTGGTAGGTTTAAGCGACTTCATCATAGCTAATAGCACAATAGCTAATACTATAACTAAAGCAACCCAACTATCATTATTCGTAATTCGTTCTATTGCTTGCAATGGTCTTTATCCTTTTAATTAATACAAAATTAGTAATAAATAAGTGTATCTTTGCCCAGAATTATATGAAAATTACATGAAGTCAGATGCTTTAGTCATAATTCCAACGTATAACGAAAAAGAAAATATCGAAGCTATTATTCGAGCAACTTTTAGTCAAGAAAAGATATTTCATGTATTAGTTGTAGATGATAACTCCCCTGATGGAACTGCAAAAATAGTAGAAAACTTACAAAAGGAGTTTCCAAATCAGCTTTTTATTGAAAAAAGAACTGGAAAAAGTGGTTTAGGTACTGCTTATATTCATGGGTTTATGTGGGCTGTTTCAAAGAAATATGATTACATTATAGAGATGGATGCCGATTTTTCACACAACCCTAATGATTTAATTCGTTTATACAATACCTGTAAAGAAGAAGGAGCAGATGTTGCAATAGGATCAAGATATTCGGCAGGAGTAAATGTAGTAAACTGGCCAATGAGTAGAGTGCTGTTATCGTATTTTGCCTCTAAATATGTACGGTTAATAACTCGAATGCCAATTCATGATACGACTGCTGGTTTCGTATGCTATAAAAGAAAAGTATTAGAAACTATTAAACTAGATAAAGTAAAATTTGTAGGCTATGCATTTCAAATAGAAATGAAATACAAAGCGTGGAAGCATGGGTTTAATATCAAAGAAGTTTCGGTTATTTTTACTGATAGAGTTTTAGGAAAGTCAAAACTAAGTAAAGGAATTATAAAAGAAGCTGTCTTCGGTGTGATAAAAATGAGAATTAAAGGATTACCGAAATAGGATAATGACCACAATTACGATAAGAGAAGCAAGGAAAGAAGATTTAGAAATCTTGTTAGGATTTGAACAAGGTATTATAGAAGCTGAAAGACCTTTTGATTCATCATTGAAAGAAGGAAAAATTAGTTACTACAATTTGGAAGAAATGATTTTTGCTGAAAGCGTGCATTTAATTGTAGCTGTAGCTGAAGATGAAATTGTGGGGTCAGGCTATCTTAGAATAGAAAAATCTGGAAGTTATCGTAAAAATGAATTGAATGGATATATTGGTTTTATGTATGTAAAACCAAATTTTAGAGGCAAAAGAATAAGTTCACTAATTTTGGAGTCTTTAAAGGGTTGGGCAAAGAGTAAAGAATTAAAAGAACTAAGGCTAGATGTTTATAATGAGAATTTAGCAGCAATAAAATCTTATGAACGCTTTGGTTTTAACAAGAGTTTGATTAACATGAAAATGGAAATTTAGTAGAAAATGAAACAATCATATTTAATTAAAAACGCACAAATCGTTAACGAAAACAAAGTTTTTGAAGGCGATGTTTTAATAGAAGGAGAATTTATTAAGGAAATAGGTGAAAACATAATTCCTACGGATGATGTATTAATGGTAGATGCTGAAGGAAAATTCTTAATTCCTGGTATGATTGATGATCAAGTGCATTTTCGTGAACCTGGTTTAACACATAAAGCCAATATTGCTACTGAAAGTAAAGCTGCAATAGCTGGCGGAATTACGTCGTTTATTGAAATGCCTAATACGGTGCCGCAAGCTACGACTCAAGAATTACTAGCTGATAAGTTTGACATTGCAAGCAAAACCTCTTACGCTAACTATTCGTTTATGTTTGGAGGCACCAATGACAATTTAGATGAATTGTTAAAAACAAACCCTAAGGATGTTGCTGGAATCAAGTTGTTTTTAGGTTCTTCAACAGGAAACATGTTGGTAGATAACGAAGAAGTACTTGAGAAAATATTTTCATCAACCTCAATGTTAATTTCTGTACATTGTGAGGACGAAGCTACTATTAGAAAAAATACTGAAGCTTATAAAGCAACCTATGGTGATGATATTCCTATGAAATACCATCCATTAATTCGTAGTGAAGAAGCTTGTTATTTATCGTCTTCAAAAGCTATTGAACTAGCAAAAAAAACAGGAGCTCGTTTGCATGTTTTTCATTTATCTACCGAAAAAGAAACACATTTATTTAGAAATGATATTCCGTTAGAAGAAAAACAAATTACAGCTGAAGTTTGTATACATCACTTATGGTTTACTGATGCTGATTATGATACAAAAGGAACTCATATAAAGTGGAATCCGGCGGTAAAAACACAAAAAGATAAAGAGGGGTTATGGAAAGCATTGCTAGATGATAGAATTGATATTATTGCAACTGACCATGCTCCGCATACCTTAGAAGAAAAAGATAATGTGTATACCAAGGCTCCTAGTGGAGGTCCACTAGTACAACATGCAGTTACATCCGTCTTAGAAAAGGTAAAAGAAGGAGTGCTTCCAATAGAAAAAGCAGTAGAAAAGATGAGTCATAATCCAGCTAAAATCTTCAAAATTGAAAAAAGAGGATTTATAAAAGAAGGTTTTTATGCTGATTTAGTTTTAGTTGATGCGGATAAGAAATGGACGGTAAATAAAGAAAATATATTGTATAAATGTGGATGGTCTCCGTTTGAAGGTATTGAGTTTTCAAGTCAGATAACACATACATTTGTAAACGGAAATTTAATGTACCATGAAGGAGTGTTTAATGAAAAAATTAAAGGAAAACGATTATTATTCAACAGATAAATGAAGTCTTTTTTTTACACATGTATTGCATTATTTTTAATATCGTGTACCAGTAATACGATATACAAGAAACCTGAGAATTTAATACCTAAAGATTCAATGGTTTCGTTGTTAACAGATATGTATATCGCCTCTTCTGCTAAAAACCATAAAAATAAATTTTTAAAACGAGAAAAAAATTATTTTTTTTTAGTCTATGAAAAGTATAAAATTGATAGTACTCGCTTTGATATTAGTAATGCATACTATACATCTAAAGTTGATGAATATACAGAAATCTTAAAAAAAGTAAAATCGAATATTGATTCATTAAATATATTTTATAGAGAGCAACAAAAGATACAAGATTCAATAAAAAAAATAGAAAAGAAAGAAAGAATTCAAAAAGGCTCTATTCCAAAGAAGCTACAACTTAAATAAGTAAGATTTAAAAGATAAAAATAAATTAACAAAAAGAGTTTCAAGTTATTTTTGAAACTCTTTTGTTATGTTTAAGATAACAGTATCAATTGGTTCAAACTTAAAATTGAGTTGCTTTGTGATTTTTTTAGAACTATAAAATGATTTATTGTGTGCCGATTTTGCGGAGCTTTTAGTTAACAAAGGTTCTTTACCTGTTAAGACTGTTAAAAACCAATCAATTCTCCAGAAGATTGATGTAATTAGTTTGCCTACTTTTTTTGAAGGTCTTTTTTTATGTAAACTATCAGCAATGGTAAATAAAACATCTTTAAATGATTTGTTCTCTGAAACTAAAATAAAACGTTCATTTTTTATGTTAGAGTCCATCAGGTTAATCATTGCTTTTACCACATCATCTACCCCAACAAACCCAGTAACACCTTCTGTGTAAAATTTAAGATTATTATCTATTTGTGTAAACATTTTTCCAGAGCCTTCATGCCAAAAACCACCACCTAAAATAATCCCTGGGTTAACAATAACTACATTTAAACCTTCTTGGCTTCCTCTCCAGACTTCCATTTCTGCACCATATTTAGTAATTGCATAACCATGATTATCATTACTGTCTAACCATTCGTTCTCTTCATTGATAGGTTTATCATTAATGGTATCACCAACAGTAGCAATAGAACTCACAAAACAAAATTTTTTAATATTCTTGTCAAGCGCTAAATTAACTAAGTTAGCTGTTCCATCGATATTTACTTGGCGCATTTTCCTATAATCTTTAGGATTAAAAGAAACTAAAGCAGCACAATGATAAACCCGTGTAATATTATTAAATACAGGTTCTAAAGATGGTACATCGGTAATGTCAGCTTGTACCCATTCAATTTTTGAAAAATATTGTTGTACATTATTGGTGTAAAAAGAAAAGATTTTTTTTACGTGTTCACGCTTTTCTTCTGTCCTAAAAACAGCACGAATTTTCTCATTTTTTAGACTTAAATAATATAATAAATGTGAGCCTACTAAACCGGTTCCTCCTGTAACTAAAATCATAAGAGCGAATTTAGTTTTTTTTAGTTGATAAACTTATATTTGCTTCTTTAAAAACAGAATAAAATGACCAAGAATTTAGTAGAAGAATTAAGATGGCGTGGAATGATTCACGATATAATGCCAGGAACTGAAGAACAGCTACAAAAGGAAATGACAGCAGCTTATATTGGTTTTGATCCCACTTCTGATTCTTTACATATTGGAAGTTTAGTACCCATTATTTTATTGGTTCATATTGAAAAAGCTGGACATAAACCAATTGCATTGGTAGGAGGAGCAACTGGAATGATTGGTGACCCTTCAGGTAAATCTGATGAGCGTAACTTATTGAATGAAGAAGCATTGGCAAAAAATGTAACAGGAATAAAAAGAACTCTTGGGCGTTTTTTAAAATTTGATAATGGATTAGAAAACTCTCCAGTTTTAGTGAACAACTATGATTGGATGAAAAACTTTTCTTTTATAGATTTTGCCCGTGATGTAGGTAAACGTATTACAGTTAACTATATGATGGCTAAAGACTCTGTGAAAAAACGTATTTCGGGAGAATCTGGAGGAGGAATGAGTTTTACCGAATTTACCTACCAATTAATTCAAGGTTATGACTTTTACCATTTATACAAAACCTTTAACTGTAAATTGCAGATGGGCGGTTCTGATCAATGGGGAAATATTACTACAGGTACTGAGTTAGTTCGTAGAATGACACCTGGTGAAGATACAAAAGCATTTGCGGCTACTTGCCCATTAATTACTAAAGCCGATGGTTCTAAGTTTGGGAAATCTGAAGGAGGAAATATTTGGTTAGATGCAGATAAAACATCAGTTTACAAGTTTTATCAGTTTTGGTTAAATACTTCAGATGAAGATGCAGAAAAGTATATTAAAATATTTACTTTTTTAGATAAAGACACAATTGAAACTTTAATAACAGAGCATAAACAAGCCCCTCATCAAAGAGTTTTACAAAAGAAGTTAGCTGAAGAAGTAACAACTTTTGTACACTCTAAAGAAGAGTTAGATAAAGCAATAGCGGCATCTAATATTTTATTTGGTAAGTCAACAGCCGAAGATTTAAAAAGTTTAGATGAACAAACTTTTTTAGACGTATTTGATGGGGTACCACAAGCAGCGGTTACTTCAAAAGATATTACTGAGGGACTTGATATGATTGCAGCTTTGGCAGCTAAGACAGGTTTCTTAAAATCAAACGGTGATGCAAGAAGAGCATTAAAAGAGAATTCAATATCAGTTAATAAAGAGAAAGTAAATGAAGACTTTATTATTACTTCGAAAGATTTAATAGCAAATAAGTACGTACTGTTACAAAGAGGTAAGAAAAATTACTTTTTATTAAAGGTGGCTTAAGAGTAAACTCTTGTAAAGAAAAGTAAAAGCCCTTTAAAGCTTTTGTTTTTAAGGGTTTTTTGTTTAAAATATATAAACGGGGGCACTTTAATTAAGAAACAGCTTTTAGGTCAAATGTTAAAGGACATCTTTTACAGTTAATTCCCTTTTTTTGATATTTGTTACAACACTTACTTTTAGGCTTAATACAGTTCGAGCAAGCCGAACTACAAATAGTAGTTTTCTGTAATGTCTTAACCACAGTAGTTGAAGTTGATTTACTAGTTTCAGAATAAAAAACAATCATTATTTTTTCTATAAAATCTTTGCAAAGATAAGTTTTTTATTTAGAATAAATTAAAATAGAGATGAAAAGTGAATTTTTATTGTTGGCAATCAATAGAGTAACCTACAGCAAAACTTAGCACAAGGAACAATAGATGTAAAATATAGGTAGGCTATTTATTTGAATTGCAAATTTTAAGAAGATTAACTTCTGTTTTTAGAAATGAAAAACAAGATTGTATTAAAAAAAGAACAGATTTTAAGTAAGGATTCTTAAATTTGATGACAAATCCCTTAATTATTTATAAAAAATAAAAACATGGAAAAATCAATTTTATCAATTATCGTATTTGTTGTAGCGTTAGTATTTTCAAATGAAATAGTAGCACAGAAGTTTCCTGACTTAGATAAGAGTCCAATGGATGCGGCTGCATATCCAAGTAGCTATAGAATTTCAGATAAGAAAGTTAAAATTACATATAGTCGCCCACAACTAAAAGGAAGATCATTGGCAAAATTAGCTCCTGCAGGAAAAGTATGGAGAACGGGTGCTAATGAAGCTGCTGAAATTACGTTTTACAAAGATGTAATCTTTGGAGGTAAAGAAGTAAAAGCAGGAACATATACTTTATTTACAATTCCAGGAGATAAAGAATGGACGGTAATTTTAAGTACTGCTAAGAACGTATGGGGTTCTTATTTTTATAAAGAATCTGAAGATGTAGTACGTGTTAAAGGAACTGTATCAAACACAGCAGAACCAACTGAAGTTTTCTCAATAGTATTTGAAGGAGAAAATGACATTTTTAATATGTATTTAGGATGGGGTAATGTTGTAGTTACTGTACCAATTAAAGGTTAAAAAACAATAATTTAAATGAAAAAAGCATAACCAGATGGTTATGCTTTTTTCATTTTTTAAATATTTTACTCTACTAGTTCATATTTTAATTCAATATTAGAGTCCATTAAATAAGTAAAAACTATAGCGCCAAAATTAATAGGATGTTCAATATGCATTTCCAAAGGGAGTGTTAAAGAAGATTCACTTCGTGTTAACCAAATGTCATTGTAAACATGTACCAAGGTATCTAATATCAAATAATTATAACGCTCAATATTAATTGAGTTTACCGCTACCTTTTTATTTGGAAGTTGGATGGGAATAATTGTGTTTTTGTTTGATGAGACAGCTTCTCGTACATTTAAAATGGTATCAATCTCTATAAATTTGTGTTTAGGGTCAGAGATAAGATCAACAGCTAAACTCATTTTTACCAATACATTTTCTGGAATTACAGACACATCTTGTGGTAGTTGAGGTAATAAGTTAAATAAAATAGGAACATAACACTCTCTATATAATAAAGCATCTAGTGTTTCACTAAATAAAATATGATATTTTTCAGCCTCTGGTATATCAAACATAACAGCATCAGCATTGTAGTAATCCATTACGTAATTAGAAAGACTTAATTCTAGAATGAGGTTTTTAGCATATTGTATAGATTTGCTATTAATATCTAATAAAGAAAACTGTACCTCTTCTGAGGTAAAAAGGGGAGCGATTAAAGTAATGAATGGAGCATAAGGGCCACATCCAGCATAAAAAATTCGAATAGTCTCATTAGGGTGTTTTTGTTGCTTTTCTTTAATAGCCGTAACCATAGCTTTTAAAAACTGTACTGTCCGTTTATAATCTAATAAACATTGCGCTGCATGGTTTAAACCTAAAGCCTTACCTTTTACAGTGTCAACTGCAGCAAGGTGCTCTATACTGTTGTCAAAACCTGTGAGTTGAATTAATTCTTTAAAATAAACATGTATTTCGTTTATTAGATTTTCTGATTCATTTTGTGTAGTAGTATCTTTAAGTAATGTTAATACCTTTTCTTTAATATCTAAAGCAATAATAGTTTTATTCATATGTAGGTAGTTATATAGTCTCCTAAGTTATAAAAATAGAATTAGTAAAAACTTAGTTAAGTTAATTTTCTTCCTAATGCAAAATGATTCGCTTATTACTTAAAAACAGTCATTAAAGACTTTTTTTTGTTTTGGTAGTTAATAGGTTAATACTTTGCGAAAGAACAATTAAAAATTTAAAAACCTTTATTATGTCTACAAACTACACTACGCTATCTGTTACCAATCAAACTAAAAAATCAGTAGAGGTCTATGTAACTTTTGCTGCATCGAACAGTGCCAATAAATGTTGTCCATCACCTGTTGGAGTATCAGATTTTGGTTTTTTAACTAAAGTAAATAAACTAATGGGCAAATTTGAATTAGGAGCAGGAAAAACGCAAGAATTTGATTCGAAAGGGGCATGTTTTAGTGGAAATATTTGCTTTTACATAGAACCACAATGTCCAGTTCCAGGAGCAGACTTTAACCACGGAAAAGAAGGAACTAGTATCGCAGAATTTACACTAAACCCTAACACACCTTGTGCAGAAGCATTTGATATAAGCTGTGTTAATGGTGTAAATAGTTTTATTGCTATGGAAGTAGACAAAGGCGGAGGTTGGAATTACGGCCCTAACAAAACACCTATTACAAAAATTTATAATAAAGGATTACAAGAAAACTCAGGAAATCCGGGAGTATTTCCAGTAAACTGTACCGATTGTATTCAGTTAGTAGGAGATAAACCGTGCCCAATATTACCATTAGGTCCTGCACAAACAGAAAGAATTTGTAATATTCAACGATCTGGAAGAGGAGGAACGCTAAAAGTAATTTTAATAGCTTCCGTACCTTGTTAGAATAATATTAAACAACTTTTATTTCAATTTTAAACCTTACAAAGCTTAAAGGCTTGTGAGGTTTTTTTGTTTATTTAAGCTTTTATAAAGTATTAAAAAACTAAACTTTTTACTTATCAACAATAACCGTAAATTTGCATCCTTTAAAACAAGCGATTACAAATGCAATACAATCACCAAGAGATAGAAAAAAAGTGGCAAAAGTACTGGGCAAATCAAGGTACATTTAAAGCTGAAAATAATTCTGATAAACCAAAATATTATGTGTTAGACATGTTTCCTTATCCTTCAGGAGCAGGATTACACGTTGGGCATCCGTTAGGATATATTGCATCTGATATTTACGCTCGTTACAAGCGTCATAAAGGGTTTAATGTATTGCATCCACAAGGATATGATTCTTTCGGGTTACCTGCTGAACAATATGCGATTCAAACAGGACAGCATCCAGCAATTACTACTGAAACGAATATAAAAACCTATCGTCGTCAGTTAGACAATATCGGATTTTCATTCGATTGGTCTCGCGAAGTTCGTACTTCGAATCCTGAGTATTACAAATGGACACAGTGGATTTTTATTCAATTGTTCAACTCTTGGTATAATAAAGATACTGATAAAGCAGAAGATATTGCAACCTTAGTAACTGTCTTTGAAGCAGAAGGAAATGCGAATGTAAACGCAGTTTCTGATGAAGATATTAGGCTGTTTTCTGCCGAAGAATGGAAAAGTTTCTCTGAGAAAGAACAACAAGAAATACTATTACAATACCGTTTAACATTTTTATCTGATACCGAAGTAAACTGGTGTCCTGCTTTAGGAACGGTATTAGCAAACGATGAAATTGTAAACGGAGTTTCAGAACGTGGTGGGCATCCAGTAGTTCGTAAAAAAATGACCCAATGGTCTATGCGAATTTCTGCGTATGCACAACGTTTGTTAGATGGATTACAAAATATCGATTGGCCACAACCTCTAAAAGATTCTCAAACTAACTGGATTGGTCGCTCACAAGGAGCGATGGTTTCTTTTGAAGTGGATGGACATGATGCTAAAATAGACGTGTTTACTACACGTCCTGATACCATTTTCGGTGTGTCATTCATGACTTTAGCTCCAGAGCACGATTTGGTGGCAAAAATTACAACTGATGAGCAAAGAAAGGTTGTTGAAGAATACATAGAGGCAACAGCAAAACGTTCAGAGCGCGACCGTATGGCAGATGTAAAAACCATTTCAGGAGTGTTCACTGGTGCGTATGCATTGCATCCTTTTACAGGAAAACAGGTACCAATTTGGATTGGTGATTACGTGTTAGCAAGTTACGGTACGGGAGCTGTTATGGCGGTACCATGTGGTGATCAACGTGATTACGATTTTGCAAAACACTTCGGATTAGAGATTCCAAATATTTTTGCTAATGTTGATATTTCTGAAAAAGCAAATGATGCTAAAGACGGAATCAAATTAGCGAACTCTGATTTTTTAGACGGTTTAAACTATAACAAAGGAATGAAAACCGTAATCTACGAATTAGAAAAACGTGGTGTTGGTTACGAAAAGATAAATTATCGTTTACGCGACGCAGTATTTAGTCGTCAACGTTATTGGGGAGAACCTTTCCCAGTATATTACAAAGACGGAATGCCTCAAATGATTGATGCAAAGCATTTACCAATTGTATTACCTGAAGTTGAAAAATACTTACCTACTGAAGATGGAAAGCCACCACTAGGAAATGCAGATGTTTGGGCATGGAATAGTATTGAGAATAGAGTAGTGAGTAATGAGTTAATAGATAATGAAACTGTATTTCCTTTGGAGTTAAACACAATGCCAGGGTGGGCAGGAAGTTCTTGGTATTTTAACCGTTATATGGATTCGAATAACGAAGGAGAATTTGTAAGCGCAGCAGCGGTTGACTATTGGAAAGAAGTAGATTTATATATTGGAGGTTCTGAGCATGCTACAGGACACTTATTATATGCGCGTTTTTGGCAAAAATTCTTATTTGATAGAGGATTGTTACCTGTTGATGAATTTGCTAAAAAACTTATCAATCAAGGTATGATTTTAGGAACTTCTGCTTTTGTTTATGAAGCAACTCTAGATGGTAAAAGCTTAAATATTTTTGAAACTACCAGTTTAGTTCAAGGTCCAAATTACTTGACTAATCAGCACCCAAAATGGGAGGAATATAAGTCTAAACTTCTTAAAAAAGGGTTGACAGAAGATGATATTTTAAGAGTTAAGTCTAGATCTATCCATGTTGATGTAAGTATGGTAAATACTTCTGATGAATTAGATACTGAAGCTTTTAAAAATTGGAGACCAGAATTCAAAGATGCAGAATTTATCTACGAAGAAGATGGGACTTTCAAAGTTTTACGTGAGGTTGAAAAAATGTCGAAATCGAAATACAATGTGGTGAATCCAGATTTGATTTGTGAAGAATATGGAGCAGACAGTTTACGTTTATTCGAAATGTTCTTAGGTCCGTTAGAGCAAACCAAGCCTTGGAAAACTTCAGGAATTTCAGGAGTGTATTCTTTCCTTAAGAAATTATGGAAATTGTTCACTGATGAAAATGGTATCAACGTTTCAGACGAAGAGCCAACAAAAGAAGAATTAAAAACATTACATAAAACAATAAAGAAAGTAGAAGAAGATATCGAGAACTTCTCGTTCAATACGTCAGTTTCTACCTTTATGATTGCAGTAAACGAGTTAACAGCACTAAAATGTAACAAGCGTGCTATTTTAGAGCCGTTACTAGTGTTAATATCTCCTTATGCACCACATATTGCAGAAGAATTATGGAGTCAGTTAGGACACAATGAGTCTATTGCAACCGTAGCTTTTCCAAAATTTGAAGAGAAGCATTTAGTTGAAAGTTCTAAAAACTATCCAGTATCTTTCAATGGTAAAATGCGTTTTACTTTAGAGTTACCGTTAGATATGAGCAAAGACGAAATTGAAAAAACGGTAATGGCACATGAAAAAACACAACAACAATTACAAGGAAGAGAGCCTAAAAAAGTAATTATTGTACCAGGGAAAATTATAAACATTGTAGGGTAAGCTAACCTTATAAATATAGAAAGCCCACAAGCAATTAATTTGTTTGTGGGTTTTTATTTTTAAACTAAATTCGCAGCCTGTAAAAACAAATTAAAATTTCAACGAATGAAAAAGATTTTTAAAATTAGCTATGTGGTCTTGGTTGGCTTAACTCTGATGATAAGTAGTTGTTCAGATAATGATTTGTCAGGAATAGCAAATACAAAACTCTCAGGAGAAGTATTTGGAACAAATTTTAGTGCCAAAGGAGGAAAATCGTTCATGTCTGGAAACAATGAGCTTTCAGTACACATTACGAACATAGAAGCTAATTGCAATTCTGATATTTTTGATTATGAGTTAGAGATTTCAACAAACATAAAGGCTGAGCTTGGTGTTTATAACAATGTAAATGTAGTATTTAATAAAAAAGGAGTAGCACCTTTAAATTATCTAGCAGGAAGTGTTGAGGTTGTAAGGTTTACAAGCAAAGAACTTACGTTAAAAATAAAAGCAGCTGCTAATGCTAATAATATAGTAGAAGGTTTTTTTACAGTTCCCTTTTGTAAATAATATATATGATTATTCATTAAAAAGACTTTTACCTTTATGTAAAGGTCTTTTTTTTATAAGATAAAGTCAAAAACTTTTCTCAAATTTGCTTTCCAAAAAATAAAATATGAAAAAAGTATCCCTCAACAACTCGTGGTTATTTGCAATAATTCCAATTGGAATTTTCATTTTCGTGGCACTTCCACAATTACAAAACACATACGATTCATTTCATAAAAGAGAACTAGAGGTACAGCAGAGTGTACAAGAATTAGATTCGTTGCAACAACTTACAAACCCTACAAGAAAAGACCTAAACGATATAAAACGTCTTGAAATAACTGTTCCAATTCATCAATTAAGTATTGGTAAACAACGATATACTTACTATAAAACAGGCGGAATGTTAGTAGTATTGGCTTTCATGTTTGTTGGAATGTTTGGTTCTGGTTATTGGACAAAAAGAAAGAAAAATTCACCAACCAATAAACAAATAGAGTTTTCTTTTGGTGACTTTACAACCGATGCTATTGGGCAAAACATTTCTTGGAGTGCAGTTAAAGGTTCAGGAAGTAATTTTTTAAGCGAACGTTTAAGAAAAACAGCCTTTGGCTATAAAATTACCTCTAGTTCTTATTTGAAGTTTGTAGCCTGGAGTTTCTTTTTAATGGGTTTAAACTATGTAGCTTGGTCTTATGTAGAGTTTTTTGAGTTTTCAAAACAGCCATTAACCTTTATGCATGGAGGTAAGCTGTTTTTTACCTCTGGAGGCCCTTTTTTATTAGTAGGTGTTTTCTTATTATTTTCTTTCGGAGCTAAAGTTTTTTTATATTCAAAAAAGAGGAAAGTATTAGTTGATGGTGAAATAATACCTTTTCAACGAGTGTATGCATTACAAGTATTGTCAAAATTTGTTGAGGGAAATAAGTCAGGAGGTTATTACTGTTACGAAGTTAATTTAGTTACTCAAAATGGAGAGCGTTATAATTTATTAAATCATGGAGATAAAGAGTATTTGTTAAGCGATATGGTTAAAATAAGTAGATGCCTAAATGTACCTGTTTGGAATAATGGGGTTGTATAAAATATATTCATAGGGTATTTGCTAAACTTTTATTAATTTACGCACAAACTATAAAAGCTACTACTATTTTATTCTGTAAAAAAAAAACACCCAACACATGTTACTTTTCTTCAGTAAAAGAGATACCAGAAAAGGTTTGGAAAGAACTTCAATGTACTCATAGTGCATATTTTCAACCAGCATATTTAGAAGCTTTAGAAAAAAACAATCAGCAAATACAATTTTCTTATATCTTGTTGTTTGATGAAGAAAAAAAAGCAATAGCTTTTGCAACTATTCAATTGGTCGATTTTTATTTGGATAGTGTTCAAAACGATTTACAATCTGTTATAGATTGGATACGTTGTATGGGTAGGAATCTACACTTGTTATCTCCTCAAAAACCATTTAAAATACTTACCTGTGGTAATACTTTTGTGAGTGGAGAACATGGAATTTTTATCAAATCAAATCAAGATAAAAAACAAGTTGTAAAACAACTCGCCAAAGCTATAGTAGCCTATGAAAAAGATATTTCACGAGAGGCAATTAATGTTTTTATGTTGAAGGATTTTGAAAACGAATCACTTTTTATTACTGATGCACTGCATAATGTAGGTTATAATTCGTTTAATGTAGAGCCTAGTATGGTATTAGTATTGAATAATGATTGGCATACTTTTAATGATTATTTAGCTGCACTTAAAACCAAGTATAGAGTAAAAGCAAGAAAAGCATTAAAGCAAAGTGCAGACTTGCGGATTGAAGATGTAACCATTGATTCTTTAGAGCAATTATTACCAAAAATGACGTTGTTGTATAAAAAGGTATCCAACAAGGCGAGGTTTAATTTAGGCGATTTTAATTTAGAAACATATACATCTTTAAAAGAAAATTTAAAAGACGATTATGTTATAAAAGCCTATTGGTTAGGGGATAAATTAGTCGGTTTTTTATCAGGAATAATTAATAAAAACTCACTCGACGCACACTTCGTAGGAATCGATTATACAGTTAATAGAACCTATGCCGTTTATCAAAGAATGTTATATGATTATATATTATTAGGAATTGATAATAAAATAGAAATTATAAATTTTGGGAGAACAGCAAGTGAAATAAAAAGCTCAGTAGGAGCAACCCCACAAGATTTAACAATATACTTACGACACAAGAAAAGTATTCCAAATCGTATTTTAAGTTTATTTTTGAATAGAATTCAACCAACAGAATTTAGGCTAATAAAGCCTTTTAAAATAGAAAGTGTAAAGAATTAAATTCTCTTTATTGTAGTAACAAATGAAAAACACACAAGAGTTATTAAATATACTTACCCTTGATGATTTAGGAGAGGGTAATTTTAATGGAGTAAGTAGAGATATAGGTAGCCCAAATGTTTTTGGTGGTCAGGTATTGGCACAAGCACTAAATGCAGCGTATAGAACAACACCTAAAGAGCGTATCTTACACTCGTTACATTCGTATTTTTTAGAAGCAGGAAACTTAGAGTTACCTATAACTTATAACGTACAAACTATTAGAGATGGAGGTAGTTTTTCTACGCGTAGAGTTACAGCCCACCAAAAAGATAAAACAATTTTTATATTGTCTTGTTCTTTTCATAAAAATGAAGAAGGGTATGAGCATCAAATGCCTATAAAAAAAGACTTAAAACAACCTGAAGAATTGTTAAGTTGGACGGATATGTTAGGTCAATTTGGAGCCTTCTTACCAAAGAAAATGAAAGACTTTTTAAGTATTGAGCGTCCTATCGATTTTAAACCTGTACAAATTGTAAACCCGTTAGATCGTAAAGATTTACCTCCAGTCGTTGATGTTTGGTTTAAACTAAAAGGAGAAACATCTGAGTTACCATTAGCAATTAAACAACAAATACTAACCTATATATCAGATTACAATATTTTAACCGCTTGTTTAAACCCTAATGCAAGTGTAGCCAACTTTGGAAACACACAAATGGCAAGTTTAGACCATTCTATGTGGTTTTATCGCAATTTTGATTTTAATGATTGGATGCTATTCTCTATAGAAAGTCCTAATACGAATGGGGCTAGAGGTTTTGCTTGTGGAAATATTTATACTAGAGATGGTGAACTAATTGCTTCGGTAGCGCAAGAAGGTTTAATGCGCCCTATAAAGAAGAAGTAATAATTTAGTTTTGTGTCAACTTATTTCAGGACGGGACACTTTTGATTTTGGCATTTGATGAAAATTAGGATTACTCCAGTCTAAGGTACCATATTTTCTGAGCCATACCAAAACAGTACTCCTACCTTGAATACCATAGACTTTTTGTACCTGCTTATAGGTGTAGTTGCCTTTTTCTACCTCGGCTACTAAGGCTAATTTAAAGCCTAAATTGTAATCGCGTTGGGTGCGCTTAACCCGCTTGTTTACTCCTTTACTCATAATAAGTCGATTTTGTGTCAACTTATTTCAGGACGGGACAACAATAAAAATAAAAAAGCCGAGTTTTAAACTCGGCTTTTTTTATGTTGTTGATTAAGCTTCTATTTCAACAGCTTTGGTGCTTATATGAAATTCTTCGTAAGTTTCTAATAAACTCATTAATCCAGAAACTAAATCTTGTGTTTCAATCAAAATACTAAAGTATAAAGTAGTATTTTTAGGACTTGTTTCGTCAGTTCTAATACGTTCTACTTGCTTTTCAATAGATTTAGATACATCTTTTAATAATTCTTTCTTCTCGTCAATAATATGTTCTAAATTATCAAAACTTCTATTTTCAAATGTATTAGCAATATCATCTAATAACTTAGAAAGTGTATTATCTATACTTTTAAGATCTTTAATTTGTCCTTTTTTAAGGTTTTTATGATTGTTATTTACGTGTTTGTATGTAGCTCTAGAAATATAGCTAATAGATTGTGCAACGTCTTGTAAATAACCTAAAATTAAAATATAGAATCTACTTGCTTGTACCGAGGTATCGTCTAACGACTTAATAAAGTAGAATACACCATCTTTTAAGCTATCAATTTCATCATTTAGTTTCGTAACGTGCTTATCAGTTTTACGTAATTTAACTAAATCATGAGTAGCTAGGTCTTTTACAACACTAGAATATAACTTGTTTATACGATTAGCAACACCAGCAATATGGTCTGAACTTTCTTCAATCACACCATTAATGGTGATTAATTCTGCTCGTTCCATATGTACTTGTTTCTTTTCTTCTTTAGATTTTTTTCTGTGTTGTAATGTGTTTCTTCCAATTAAAAGCGCAACTACTAATAACAATACAGGAATCATAACCATATCCCAGCTAATTAAATAAGCAACTAAAGCAGCAGTTAAAAAGGCTGTAATGGCAGTTAAGAACCACCCACCAATAACGTTAATTACACCAGCAACTCTATAAACAGCACTTTCACGTCCCCATGCTCTATCAGCTAAAGAGGTACCCATGGCTACCATAAAGGTTACATATGTGGTTGATAATGGTAACTTCATAGAGGTTGCAATAGATATTAAAATACCAGCAACAATTAAGTTTACAGCTGCTCTTACTAAATCGAAAGCAGGCATTTCATATGTTTTATCTTTAGGTAATTCAATTACAGGTTTTTGAAATTTAGAACCTATAAAATTTAAAGTTTTCTTTGGTACAATAAAGCTAATAGCTGCATTAATACCCATAGCACCTCTTACTACAATTCTTGATAATGGATTTGGTTGAAATTTTTCATGCCCGTCTCCTTGACGCGATAAATCAATACCCGTTTTAATTACATTTCTTGCTTTACTAGAAGTCCATAAAGTAATAACCATAACGGCTCCTGCTAACAATAGTAACCATACATTAGAAGGTACTTTTTTAGCTAATATTCCCATAGAAAATGCGTCTGGAGCAACACCAGATACTTCCCAAGCTTGATATGAGTTCCAAGCAGCAATTGGTACACCAATAAAGTTTACCAAATCGTTACCAGAAAACGCCATAGCTAACGAGAAGGTACCAACACCAATAATTAATTTTAAAATATTAACCTTTAAAAACTGAATTAAAACCTGAGATATAACACTCCAAAAAACAAAGCTTCCAGAAATTATAAGTATAGAGTTTCCTTCAATTAAGTGTTTTATATCACTATAAAAAGGAGTTCCTTTCATTCCTTTAATAATAATGAAATAAGTAATTGCAGTAATAGCAAAACCTCCAAATAATGAATTAATGTATGTTGGTCTTTTTTCAAAATTAAATGAATAAATCAAACGAGAAACAAATTGCACAATGGCACCTACAGAAAAGGCAACTACCACTGAGAGTAGAATTCCATTGATAATTTGGATAGCTTTTTTATGATTGATGTAGTTCCAGATATCAGAAATAGATTGATCGTCGTTGGCTGCAATTTTTATTAATGACACACATACTGCTGCACCTAATAATTCAAATACAATAGAAACCGTTGTTGAAGTAGGCATTCCTAAAGAGTTAAAGATATCTAGTAATAAAATATCAGTAATCATAACTGCCATAAAAATAAACATGATGTCTTGGAACATAAACATGCTAGGGTTAAAAATACCCTTACGTGCTACTTCCATCATCCCACTTGAAGTAACCGCTCCAAAAAATACACCAACACTCGCAATTATCATAATGTTTCTTACTTTAATTGCCTTAGAACCGATTGCTGAATTTAAAAAGTTAACAGCATCGTTACTAACTCCTACAACCAAGTCTACAATAGCTAAAACAGCTAAAGCGACTAGCATTAAAATATATGGATCTCCCATTTTTTAGTTTTTAATTAAGTTTTGCAAATTTAGTTACACAAGAATGCTCTTGTGTTATGTTTATGTTAACATTTAAAAGTGAATGTCTACCTGTAGTCTATACATTAATTGGTTTGTAGTGGTTGCTATATCTAAGTAACTAACATCAGTTTGTACTTTTAATTTATGTCCAGCAATGTACTTAGACAAACCTATTGTGTATTGATCTTCAGTACCTTTTCCTGTTATAGCTTCATTCAATGAAATATTAGTGAAACGACCCGATACCTCCCAGTTATTTGTAAATAAATATCCTGATTGAAGGTTTAATGCACTACCTACTTGTACGATTTCACCTGTAAGAGTACCGTCTGAATTTTTTGCAACAGGATCTTTGGCGTCTCTGTAAGCATATTCTCCCATGAATGAAAATCCTTTATACTTAAACATTGTATCTACAAACAGGGTTGTAATATCAGTTTGATAATAACCTTCATCATTAATCATGTAGTTTCCTTGGTTACTTCTGTTTTTAACAGCATCGTTATTAAAATCGTATCCCATAGCAAAAGCAAGCTTAGGAGTTTGTTCTCTTTTTAAATCTCCTCCTGTATAATCTCCTTTACCTTCAAATTTCCCAAAAGGCAAAAGCTCAAGATGTGCTGTGTATTGATGTCCTCCAAGATTTCCTACCGTAATGTTTCTTCCTTCACCTTGCGAAAAAGCGAAAGCTTCTCGAACAATAAACTTATCAGATAATTTAAAATGATGTCTTAGTTGCATTCCCATATCTCTATCAATATTAAAACGCTTGTTTAATAAAGAACGATCTACCAATTGCATATTAGCAGAAGAGATAACACGTTCTCGGTTACCTGGTAGTTTTGTTTGTCCAAACCATAACTCAAAATTTTGATAAAAGTTCCACTTTAAAACAGCATCTAAAATATATCTTGGTGCATTTCCAGTATGTTCTGAAGCTCCACTAATATCTCTGTTAGATAAGCCAAGTTCCATCTTATATTTTAATTTTGGAGAAAAAGCAAACCCATTAAACTTTAAACGAGCTCTTCTTACCAACATTGAAGAGCTAGGATTGTATAATCCATCTCTGTTAGAGTCCCAATCAGCAGTTGCTAAAAACTGAACTCTAGCACTCATATTCATAGTCCATGTACTATCTTTTCCTACTAGATTAAATAATCCTTTACCAAATTTAGGTGCGTTTGTTTGTTGTGCGTAAGTAAATAGTGCTACAAACATACTTACAGATGTAAGTGCTGCTTTACAATTCATTAGTTATGTGTTTATTAGTTTTTGTCGCGGCAAATAACAAACCTTAATGTTAAGTTAGTGTTAACCTAATATTAAAAAAACTGCCTTGTTTTCAAGGCAGTATATAGTAAGCCAAATAAATAGTCGACAAAAACTAATAAATTTATAATGACTGTACGCCTCAAGATGAGGTAAAACAAAGATATTCTCTTTCTTTAATACTGATATTAAGTATAAATTAAAAAACTGTTATATAAGGAGTGTATTTATGTTATCATAGTGTTATGTAGTTTAAATATAATTTGATATTTTTTTCGGACCTTCCAGTACTGTTCTTGTAATTTGCATGGTACCATCTTTATTGGTTAGTACATGCCATTTTATAAGTGTTATTTCATTATTTTCAATTTCTAAACCAGTAATACATCTTGGATGTACACAACTACCATCGTTAAAAAGAGGAAGCTTATTTTCAGATGGAAACCTTGGACGGTGTGTATGACCAGTAACAATCATTTGGTTATCATTGCCCCTAATCCACCTTTCTAAGCGGCGCTCTACTTTAATTAATTCTTTAAAGTTTTGAGCAGGACTTGTAGGGTCTTTAATTCCATGAATTTGTAGGGGGCGCCATAAAACACGAACCAAAAACCTACTAAATTTCCAAAAAGTATAATTAAACCAATCTGCTTGATGACCATGGAGTAAGAAGATACATTTTCCGTCTTTTCGTACGAGTCGAATTGCTTCTGAAAAAGAAGCATTTGGCATTAATTTTTTTTCTTTTCCGTCAATTGTATCATAATAAGAGCTTAAATTTTTGGTAACATTTTTAGGTTTTCTATAATTCATGTCATGGTTTCCCCAAATGAAATGTAGTTTTTCTTGTTGATGAAACTTTTGTAGTAATAAATAGATGTCTTTACTAGCGTTGAAGATATCTACAAATTTGTTTTCCCAAAGCTCATCGCCGTCTCCTAATTCTATATAAGTAAACCCATTTTGAAGGTATTGAGATAAGGCATAATGGTATATTTTACGATTCTGAGAAAAGTCGTCTGCAAAACTGTTATCACCTCTGTGACAATCAGAAAACAAAATATATTTAGAATTCTTGTTTAATGGAAGTTTTTTAGCTTTTTTAAAAGCTCTAGTTATTCTGTGCTTTGAAGACATTTATAATAAAAATTTATGTACATATAAAGATGCAAAAAAAATAAAAGATAGTACAAAAATTGTTAGATGTTAGAACAATTTTTTAACACCTTAAGTTAATATTAATTAAGAAGTTAAAAATACTTTGATGCTATAATGTTAAAATTTTATAACTTACAGGAAATTTAAAAAATTAACATTAATACCCTTCAAAAATGAAAAAAAAGTATTTATTGCTTTCGTTACTATTGCTGTGCCTTAGTTTTTCTAATGTTCACAGCCAAGAAAAAATGTTTTATGGCACTATTGAAACTAAAGATGCTTTAAAATTACTCAAAGTAGCCCCCTCTGATATTAAGATTCTTTCCTCCACTAATGGCTTTAGTGCTGTAAAACTAAGTCATCATGCAGCTGAAAAACTGCATCATATGATTTTAACTCATGGTCCAGGATTTATTTACGAGCCATCAGAAAAACAGGCTTTACAAACAATTAAGAAACTACAAAGTAGAAAGGCTCACAAAAAGAGAGCCTCATACACAATTAGTGAGAATCAACTTGTAAATCAAAGTTTAGGTTTGGTAAATAATACAAATATTGCCAACCATATTGTAGAGCTTGAAAATTATGGAACCAGATATCATACTACTCAAAAGGCGACCCAAGCTGTTCAAGATTTAAAACAAAAATGGGAAACAATAGCTAATGGTAGGTCTGATGTTAGTGTTAGAATAGTAAACCACAGTAGTACCTCAATGCCTTCTGTAGTTATGACTATTCAAGGGAGTGATTTTCCAAATGAATATGTAATTATAGGTGGTCATATCGATTCTGTTAGTCCAGAAAGAGCAACCAATGCTCCTGGAGCAGATGACAATGCTTCTGGTATTGCTACAATTACTGAAATGGCTAGAGTACTTTTTCAAATGGATTTTCAACCAAAAAGAACTATTGAGTTTATGGCATTTGCTGCCGAAGAAGTTGGTTTAAGAGGATCAAAAGAGATCGCTCAGGATTATAAAAATAGAAATATTAATGTTTTATCGTATGTACAATTTGATATGACAAATTATAAAGGATCACCTAAAGATGTTTATATTTCTGATGACAGTTATAATAGTAGTACACTTAATGATTTTTTAGCTAGCCTTATGGATTACTATAACGCTTCAGGGAATCATCAATTTACTTATGATTATACTAGGTGTAATTATGGTTGTTCTGATCATTATAGTTGGGCACAACAAGGATATGATGCAGCTTTCCCTTTTGAAGCTTCATTCAATGATTCAAGCCCGTATATTCACACGGTGAACGATACGTCTGATCGGTTTCCAACTGCCAATGCTACACATGCAGCAAAATTTGCAAAATTAGGTTTAGAATATCTAATTGAAGTAGCTAAAAGTAAAACGAGTGTTAGTGTGCCAACTTACTGTGATTCAAGAGGAAACAGTGTTAATGATGAGTATATTCAAAATGTGTTACTAGGAGCAATTAATAATAATTCTGGAGCTACAAATGGTTATCAAGATTTTACGAATATTTCTACTGATTTAGAGCAAGGTAGTTCCAATACAATAACTATTACCCCTAAATGGACAGGTACAATTTATAAAGAAGGATATACCGTTTGGATTGACTATAATCAGGATTCTGATTTTGAAGACAGTGGAGAGCAAGTATGGATTAAAAGTGCTTCTACAGATAGCCCAGTAAACGGTACTTTTACTGTTCCAGCCAATGCAAAATTAGGTAACACAAGAATGAGGGTGTCTATGCGATATAACACAACGCATACTTCTTGTGGAGCATTTAGTTATGGCGAAGTAGAAGATTATACTATAAATATTATTGAAGACGATGGAGATATTAGTACGAATATTTGTGATGGAGTACCTCAATACGATTCTTCTCAAAGCTATCAGGCTGGTGATAGGGTTGTTTATTTTAATGTTTTGTATGAGAGAACTTTAGGAGGATGGAATAGAATAGGAAATTGTGGTAGTGCTAAAATCACGGAATTAAATACAAAGCAAATTTTAGTAGATAATACTAATGTAATTGTTTTTTCTCCTAATCCTGTTGAAGAAGATTTCATTACTTTACAGGTATATAATGAGTTATGGAAAAATAAAGAAGTAATTATTTATAATGTAAACGGAAAGTTACTTAAAAAACTAAAAATGAGTGCTGGAAGTAATAATATAGATGTTTCAAAGTTATCTGCTGGGGTATATTTTGTGTCTCTTGAGGATACTGGAAAAATGTATACTAAACAATTAGTTAAAAAATAATTTATAAATTAGGAGGTAAAAAAGCCCAAGTTTTTAAACTTGGGCTTTTACTGTTTTTAGAGATAATAATTATCTTACTTTAGGAGTAAAAGCTCCTGGAGCATCTTGAGGTGCGTTAGTTGTACCAGCAGCACCAGTATCATTCCAAATATCCCATTCAGAGAATGTGTATGTCTGATTTCCTTGCGTTACTGAAGCTTTACGATTAGCTCTACCATCTTCAAATTCGTGATTTGTCCCAGAACCATCTTCTCCAATAATTCCAAAAACATCAATTACAGTTCCGCTTGAATCTACTAATTCTAATTGGTCGTCTCCATTAGAATCCGCTGCTGCAGAAGTAGACTCCATATCGGCAGTAACACCATATACAGTAGAGAATTCTAAAGCATTTTTAGCAATCACAAAAGTACTTCCACCAGCAATTGTTTGACCAGATAAGTCAATTGATGATGTTGATGAAGTAGCGTCATTAGTATACCTTCTGATTACCCACCCTGATAAATCTATGGCGTCAGTTCCTGAATTATATAACTCTATAAATCTAGCATTAGCATTATTATTAGGGTCTGCTAATTCTGAAAAGAAAATAGTATTGGTAGTACTACTACCTCCACAAGTAGTATAATCTTCAGTAAAGTTAACATCAGCTTCATTTCTTAAATAGATTTGAACCCCTTTAAAATCAGATATTACTCCTGTAAGAGTACCTTTTTTATCACTTACAGGGTTATTAGCAAATGTAGCTTGTCCTCTAACAAAAGTTGTTAATTCATCTCCATCACATTCGGAAATTAGCTGATTACTACCATCATAATTTTTAGTATTGTCTTTAAATTGTACTCCTTCAATTTGTACTAATTTACCTTGGTAATCTCCTGTTAAAGCTTGTGCTATTGTAATTACTTCAGGAGTAGGTAATGTTCCTGCTGTAGTATTAATGATACTTGATGGAGAGATGTTTAATTGTAACAAACCATTATATTCACTTAATTTAGCGCCACCAACAGTAACTTCTATTTCATCCCCTAAGTCTAAGTTATAAACATCACTAAAACGTAAAGCGATACCAGCTGTAGCATCTTGAGCAAAAGCATTTTGATTAGAGATGTTACCTGTAGAAAGATCTGAAGTGATTACAATTTTCACTTTTAAATTTTGAGTAATGGTGGTTTCACTACCTGCAAATAAAGCCTTAACATCAGCTAAAGAAGCTTCAGTAGGATTGTTATTACAACCATACTCTTCCGTAAAATCAACATCGTTTGTATCTCTAATATATAATTGATAATCACTACTAAATTTTCCAACAATGGCAGTAACACTTCCTTTTTTGTCAGGGATAGGGTAAGATTTGAAAGTAGCAAAACCACTTGTTCTCATGATAATAGACTCAAAAGTTTCACAGCTAACAAAATTTCTGTTTATAGAATAAGTGTTATCTGGATCCGGATCAGCATAAGTTAAACCCTTTTCTTGAGATTGTACTCCATCAATTTTAACTAAAGTATTAATATGGTTATCAGTTAATTCACCAATTGTTAAGTTGGTTGGTACAATTTCAGCAATTTCAGAAGATCTATCAATAAAGTTGATGTAATCGTTTGCTTCAATTCTATCTGTACTATTTCCATTTAAAACACCTATTTGAAAAGATGCAAAGTATTTACTTAAAGCAAGTCCTTTTAACTTAATGTATACCTTTCTACCCACATTATAACGAGCACCTAAATTAGTGTCATCTATTCTTACTTCTAAACCAACAGTTGGGTTTTCTGGTTTATCTTGAATTATGATTGATTTAAAAAAGTTCCCTTCTCTATCATCAGAAACTACATAACCACATACAGTAACGTCCTCTACAAATTCTACAGGATCACCATTGTATTGTGCAATAATTTCATCTAAAGACTTTAAGTTTTCGTATTCTTTATCTGGTCCAATAGTTGGTAATTCAAAATCATTATTGTCAACACATGAAGCAGAAATTGCAATAAAAAGTATTGCAAAAATCTTGTGTAAATTTATTTTTTTCATTTTGAGTGTTTTTTAGAATCTATAATTTAAGTTTAAGAAATAAGTAGTACCTCTACCATACCAGTATTTATTTCCAAAGATTGGTGTTCCGTTAGCATTATCGTCACGTAATTGGTGATAATTTGCATTTCTCCCTTGCTCAAAACCTCCTGTTTTGTATTCTTCGTTGAATAAGTTACTAACACTAGCAAATAAACTAATGTATTTACCATCGCCTACTTTCCATGATTTCCCCCCTATGGCATTTACAACCATATAATCATCAAATTGCTCTTGAGTTAATAATTGTCTAGCTAACACTGGGTCATAATCTGCAAAAGCAGCACCATCTATATCACTTATAAAATTACTAGTTCTTCTAATTGGAGAAACATCTACGTAGGCTTCGTCCATATAGTTTGCTGTAACACTAACAAACCAATAATCTGGATCTCTATATTCAAAACCAAATGAGTATGCTTTATGAGGTCCTGCAGCAATTTTATAATCTTTAAGAGAAGCTGTTCCTAAGTCTCTTTTACCATTAATAAAACCAGGAGTAGAAGCATTTTCAGTTGCGATTACAAGATTAGGGTTGTTGTTGTAGGTGTATTGACCAATGTTAGCAGCTCCTTTTAACTTGATAGTTGGAGTTACTTGTGCTTCGATACCCAATTCAACACCAAAGTGTCTTTTGTCAATACCTGTTAAGATTTCTTGAATAAATGCAGAAGTCTCTCCTCCAATACCATCAGCAAAGAAGAAGGAAATTTCTGTAGCATCTTTAATGTCTGTGTAATATCCTGTAATTCTTGAAGTAACTAAAGGGCTTCTAAAAATATAACTAAAATCACCAGATAGTATTTTTTCACTATTTAACTCAGCTATGTCAGCAACCGTAATATTGTTAGCTCTTGAGTTTACAAAAGAATTACGTAATGATGGTGCCTTTGTAACGTGACCCCCATTTATATCAATTAAATGACGACCAGAAATTTTATAGGTTAATCCTCCTTTAGCTCTGTAGTTAAAGAAGTCTAATTTATTTGACTTTCCATAAGAGTTAGTAGGGAAGTATCCATTTTGGAATAATCCTTCTCTTTGGTGTGTAGTATTGTTTGCTTGTCCTGCTACATAAAAATCAACTTTGTTGTATTTGAATTGTAATTGAGCAAAACCGCCATATACTTCAGAATTGAAGATATAGTTGTATTTAAAGCGGTCTCCTAATTCAATTGTTCTATTAGGAGTTAAAAGGTTACTTTGTTGTTGATCAAAATTATCACCAAAAGTATTCACATCCAAATAACCTGTAGCTCCAAGCATATCTATTGGAGAAGCAAAGTTTTCAGACTTTAACTTTCTATACTCACCACTAGCTGTTAGTGTAATGTTTTCATTTAACTCTGAAGATAAAATCATATTAGCTGTTAATTGCTGATCATCGTTTCTATCTTCATATAAAATTACACGAGCATTTTCTGGACTTCCTTCGTTTCCAATATATAATTCATTCCAATCAATTTGTCCATCATTTTGAAAACTAGTTAATGATTTGTATGCGTTTTCATAATCTGGTCCATTAGGATCTGATAAATACCAGCTTGGTAACTTTCTGTAATACGTAGGATCAGGGTTGTTAGCACCGTTATAGTCTAAACGGCTATTTCCAATTTCTCCAGATTGAAATGCAATATTTGTATTTAATGTAGTATTTTCAGAAAGATTCCAATAGTGATTTAACATCACAATAGGTTCGTATATTCTTCTAATTCTTGAGTTTCTGTTTTTATCACCTTGTTTACCCCAGAAAGAATTGTAACGAATTCCTTTAATATCAAAAACTTCTTGAGTATTTGGTGAAGATTTTCCTCTTTCGTTTTCTGCAGCAATCACTGTTAAGTTTAAGCTATGTGTATCACTAATTTGTTTTTCAATCGATAAAAAGATAGAGTTAGCATCGTAAAAAGTACCATCTACATACCCTTCGTTACCAGCTCTCCTGCTTCCAGAAACAGTTATTGCCCATCTATTAGCTAATAAGCCAGAAGAATATGTAGCCATTAAACGATGGTTGTAGCTTCTATTGGAAGCAGCATAAGAAATACGTCCACCCTCACTATACTCAGAAGCTCTAGTATTAATATTTGTAGAACCTAATACACCACCAAACGTATAGTTAGAAGGAGTTAAGCCATTACTAAACTCTTGATTACGTAACACATCGTTTAAACCTCCCCAGTTACTCCATTGAGGTCTTCCGTTGTATAGCTTGTTCATTTCAATTCCATTAATCAAAATTTTACCATTTTCAGAATCTAAACCTCGTACCCTGTAAAACGAACCACTCCATTCAAAAGCTGCTGTACGTAAGTATACATCTCTAGAAGCTTGAAGTAATCCAGAAATGTTATCTGCAGCAGTTGCATCATCATTTAATTCGTCATCAGAAATAGTAATTGTGCTTAGGTCTTGGTCTTCAGATAAATCTTCGTACATGAATATTGTACCTAAGTCTACTGTTTTTCCTTCTAATTCAACTGGAAAATTTTGGGTTTCGTATCCATTTAGTGATACCGTTACAATTTGTCTTCCATTTGGTAAGTCATTAAGTGCAAAAAGACCACTAGCATCTGTAGAACTAGAAATATTGGCTATTTTTACACTTACAGAAACACCTTGCATAGGATTTTCAGAGTCACCGTTTATCACGATTCCCTTTACAATATTTTGTGCATTCAAGGCGAGTAACCCTGAAAACAACAATAATATCGTTATTGTAAAAATTCTCATAAATGATTGTTTATAAAATATTTAAAATAGTTAATAACCTTTATCAAAATTCACGACAAAAGAGAGGTAAAATTACGAAAATATTGCTTATTAATTAAGTTCATATTATGAATAGATAGTTAATATTACTTGTTGATTTTTGGCTCAAAAATTGTTTTATTTTTGCTATGTAAAATTTATAAAATGAGAAGTATAATTGTTTTTTTAATGTTTGCTTTTGTTGTATTTTCTACTCATTCGCAACAAAATCAAAAAAAATATAAAATAAGAACTATTGGTTTTTATAATTTAGAAAACCTTTTTGATACAAAGAATGATCCTAAAAAGAATGATGAGGCTAGCCCGATTATGGAAATGAAAGGGGATAAAGAAGAGGTTTATTGGGATAAAATACATAAGCTTGGAGAGGTTATTTCTCAATTAGGGGAAGAAAAAACTCATACAAGTCCAGCTATTCTAGGAGTTGCTGAGGTAGAAAACAAAAAAGTTTTAGAAGATTTAGTAAAATCTGAAAAGCTAAAAAAGAAGCGTTATGATATTATTCATTTTGATTCTCCAGATAAAAGAGGGATTGATGTAGGTTTGTTGTATCAACCACGCTATTTTAAACCCATTCATTTTGAAGCATTCAACCCTAATATTTATGACCAAAACAGAAAAATATATACTCGTGATATTTTATTAGTTTCTGGATACTTAGATGATGAGTTAATACATGTTATTGTAAACCACTGGCCATCTCGAAGAGGAGGAGAAGCTAAAAGTAGACCTTTACGTGAAAAAGCAGCGTATAAAGTAAAGCAGATTATAGAAAAAATTAAAGAGAGTGATCCGAATCCAAAAGTTTTAATTATGGGAGATTTTAACGATGATCCTATTAATTCTAGTTTTAAAACTGTTTTAGAAACAAAGAGTAAAAAGAAAAATGTTAAAGAAGGTGATATCTATAATCCATACGAAGATATGTTCCGAAGAGGGTTTAATACTTTAGGATATAGAGATAATATTAATTTATTTGATCAAATTATGTTTACCTCTCCATTGTTAGAAAATGGAAAAAAGGACTTTTCAAATTATAAAATGTTCAAATCAGGAATCTTTAACAAGCGTTTTCTAACTCAGAAAAATGGTCGTTTCAAGGGGTATCCCTTTAGAAGTTTTTCCTATGGTAGGTATACCGGAGGTTATAGTGATCACTACCCAGTATATATGTACTTAATTAAAGAAGACTAAAATTAAAAAGACTTGCATTTTGCAAACCTTTTTAATTTTTACAGATGTTTTTTAAATAGTTGTTCATTCTTAGTTGAAATAAGGTGCCTCTTAACAAATCGTCTATTTGTCCTAATTCGATTAATGATACTGCTAAACTAATTTTGTTTGAAGGAGTTTGAAGTAAAATAGATTTACAGTGCTTTCCTTTAATGCAGGTATCACAATTTTCTCGTTGTTTAGAATCTGCTACTTTTTCCAAAAACTCTTCAATTTCTCTTTCTTGTAGATGAAAGCCAGTGTCTCTGAAAATTATTTGAATTAGGTTAGACTTGTTTTCCTTCCATTGGAAAGAAATACCTATTTTATTGTCATATATTTTCGTTATGCTTTCCATAATTATAATTAATTATGAAACAAAGATAAAAGTTTATTTGGAATTATTCTAAATAAAAAAATAAGGAGTTTTATTATTTTAAATCTTTTAACATCAATTGGATAGAGGTATAGCCATTCCAAGTATTTTCATCTATAGTATAGACAATGTCAAAATCGTTTTGTGTTGAAGTTATTTTATCTCCCAAACCAAATCCAATTGCATTGTATGTTTTTTGGTCAGAACCGTAAATGATATTCAGCTTTAAATGACTACTGTCAGCCCCAACTTGTTTACCATAACCGTTATCTCTTACAGCAGTTGTGATAAAAACAGGTTTCATGTTTTGTGGACCAAACGGAGCCATTTGTTGAATGATACGGAAAAACTTAGGGGTAATTTCTGATAAGTCAATCTCAGCGTCAATAGTAATTTCTGGAGTTAACAAGTTTTTATCAATGGTAGTAGCAACTACTTCTTCAAACTTGTTTTTAAAGTTTTGATATTGCTCAGGTAACAAGGTTAACCCCGCGGCATATTTATGCCCTCCAAACTGTTCGATAAATTCCGAGCATTGTTCTAAGGCATTATATACATCAAACTCCTTTACAGATCGTGCAGAAGCCGCTAATTTCTCTCCACTTTTAGTAAACACTAAAGTCGGTCGATAATAGGTTTCAGTTAAACGAGAAGCAACAATACCAATGACTCCTTTGTGCCAACTTTCATCAAAAACAACTGTTGTGTAATTTTCTTGTTCGTTATTGTTTTCAATTTGTAATAAAGCTTCTTGGGTAATAGCTCTATCCAATTCTTTTCGGTCAGAATTAAATTTTTCAATGGCAGAAGCAAACTCAACTGCTGAATCAAAATCCATTTCGGTTAACAACTCAACAGCATAGTTCCCGTGTTTCATTCTTCCAGCAGCATTTATCCGTGGAGCGATAATAAAAACTACATCAGTAATGGTAAGTTCTTTTTTTTGTAACTGATGAATAATGGCTTTGATACCGTTTCTAGGTTGTGAGTTAATAACTTGTAGTCCATGATAAGCTAACACTCTGTTTTCACCAGTCATTGGAACAATATCAGCGGCAATGGCAGTAGCGACTAAATCTAAATACGGAATTAAATCTTCAATAGTTTGATTTCTTTTTGAGGCTAATGCTTGAATCAATTTAAAACCAACACCACAACCACATAATTCATCATACGGATAGTTGCAATCTATTTGTTTGGGGTTTAAAACAGCAATAGCTTTTGGAACTTCGTTTCCTGGTTTATGGTGGTCGCAAATAATAAAATCAACTCCTTTTTTTGAAGCATATTCAACTTTATCAATTGCTTTAATACCACAGTCTAAAGCAATAATGAGGGAAAATCCATTATCTTCAGCAAAATCTATCCCTTGATAAGAAACTCCATATCCTTCTTCGTACCGATCAGGAATATAGGTTGTAATATTAGGGTGAATTGTTTTTAGGTAAGAAGACATCAAAGAAACTGCTGTGGTTCCATCAACATCGTAATCGCCAAAAACTAAAATGTTTTCATTATTAACAATAGCGGTTTCTATACGTTGCACAGCAAGCTCCATATCTTTCATTAAAAATGGATTGTGCAAGTCGTCTAAAGAAGGGCGAAAAAATTGTTTTGCTTCAGAGAATGTTTCGATACCACGTTGTACTAAAATTTTAGCCAAAGTTGTGTCGACTGATAATTCTTTGGCTAATTGTTTTACTTTAATGGTGTCTGGTTGTGGTTTTAATGTCCAGCGCATAGCAATTTTTCTCAAAAATTAATTATTGTGTAGATGTATGCCAGTAGTTACGTCAGCAAATTTTCTAAACATTTCCATAACACCACAGTATTTTTCTATTGATAAATCTACCGCTTTGTTAATTTTTTTTTCGTCTAAATCGTTTCCGTAAAAATGATAATCAACCAATACTTTGTGATAATATTTTGGATGTTCTTCAGTTAATTCTCCAGTAACTACAATTTTAAAATCGTCAATTTTTACACGCATTTTTTCTAGCATGGGTACAATGTCTAAACCAGAACAACCAGCTAAAGAAGATAGCATCATAGTTTTAGGACGTAAGCCGGTATTATTTCCTCCATGCTCTTCAGAAGTGTCAATTACTACTGTATGTCCACTCGGATTGTCACTTTCAAATTGCATGTTTTCTTTCCAAATAGTTGTAACTATATTTGTTGCCATATCTTAATATTTTTTGTTTATTGCGTAAGTAAGTCGATGAATATCTCGACGAAAGTATTTAATTAGTAACACAAACTTACTGTAAAAAATTAGTATTAAAAATTTAAAAAATAAAACTATGGCTTTAGTAACACCTTTAGACCCAAATCATGATGAAGAAACAAAACGTTTATCAGATTTTTATAATGAAACCTTAGGTTTTTGCCCGAACTCGGTTTTAACTATGCAACGAAGACCTGAAATATCGAAAGCCTTTATCAACTTAAATAAAGCAGTGATGGCAAACCATGGTCGAGTAACATCAGCATTGAAACGTATGATTGCTTGGGTGAGTAGTAATGCTACAGGGTGTCGTTATTGTCAAGCACATGCAATTAGAGCAGCAGAACGTTATGGGGCAGAACAAGAACAATTAGATAATATTTGGGAGTATAAAACACATCCTGCTTTTTCTGATGCAGAACGCGCTGCGTTAGATTTTTCTTTAGCAGCATCAATGGTTCCAAATATGGTAGATGAAAA
Organism: Tenacibaculum sediminilitoris; assembly: GCF_964513795.1. Lineage (NCBI taxonomy): Bacteria > Pseudomonadati > Bacteroidota > Flavobacteriia > Flavobacteriales > Flavobacteriaceae > Tenacibaculum > Tenacibaculum sediminilitoris. Next base: position 48,172 of record NZ_CAZEQR010000004.1, read on the forward strand.
GATAAAAGAAGAATTATATAAACATTGGAATGAAGGAGAGATTGTTGAAATGTTGGGGGTAATCTCTCTTTTCGGGTATTTAAATCGTTGGAATGATTCTATGGGAACCAGTATAGAAGATGGCGCGGTTGAAAGTGGAGAGCAGTATTTAGGTAAACATGGATGGAACGAAGGAAAACATGTGTAAAAATTAAAAGCTCGCAATTGCGAGCTTTTTTATTAAGTGTATAGAGTTTTTATTGTTTTTTTAGTAAATCTCTAATCTCAGCTAATAATTCTTCTTGACTTGGTCCTTTTGGAGCTTCAGGTGCAGGTTCTTCTTTTTTCTTCATTGCATTTACCGCTTTAACAACCATAAACATTACAAAGGCTACGATAATAAAATCAATGACGTTAGTTAGAAACTCACCATACATTATGGCAACTTCTCCTGTTACTTTACCAACCTCATCAGCAACCCCCTCCTTAAGTACATATTTCACATTTTTAAAATCAGCCTTAAAAATAAGCCCAATTAAAGGAGAAACAATTCCTACTGTGAAAGAAGTTACTATCTGTTTGAAAGCAGCACCCATTACAAAACCTACTGCAATGTCAACTAAACTGCCTTTCATCGCGAAGTCTTTAAACTCTTTGAATATTCCCATATTTTTGATTTTTAATAGTTTATGAATAAAAAAAATTAACTTTTTACCAATCTTTTTATACGTTGAGATAAAGCTGTAAGTATTTCGTATGGAATAGTTTCACTTTTATGTGCCATGTATTCTACATGTTGCTGATGATTGAAAATAACAACTTCATCTCCTTCTTCACAATCAATTTTAGTAACATCTACCATAATCATATCCATACATACATTGCCAATAATTGGAGCTGGTTGATTGTTGATAAATACAAAACCGTTTTTATTCCCCAGCTTTCTTGAGATACCATCTGCGTGCCCTATAGGAATTGTAGCACTTCTTGTAGGTTTGCTGGCTACAAAAGCTCTGTTATAACCTACGGTTTCACCAGGTTGAATTAAATGAATTTGAGAAATAATAGATTTTAATGTGTGTGTGTGTTTAAGTTGAGAAGTTTCTTGTTTATCGTTTCCAAAACCGTATAAACCTATTCCTAAACGTACCATATCGAACTGAGCTTTTGGATAATTAATAATTCCTGAAGTATTTAAAATGTGTATCATAGGTTGATATCCTAAATGCTCATAAATATGCTTCACAATGTAAGCGAAGTTATTTATTTGACCTACGGTGAATTCTTGTTCATTTAAATCTTCGCTGGCAGCTAAATGAGAAAAGAGAGATTCTACTTTTATATTATTTGACCCTTTTAATCCCGTTACAATAGCAGGAATATCGGTATGCCAAAACCCTAATCGATTTAAACCTGTATTAAACTTTAAATGAACGGGGTAGTTCATTAAAGGTTTTTCATCAGCAAGTTTTAAAAAAGCATCAAAAATTTTAAAATTGTAGAGGTTGGGCTCTAAGCGATATTTAACAATATCTTTTAAGTTTTTAATTTGTGGATGTAAAACTAAAATAGGTGTATTAATTCCAGCTTCGCGCAGAGTAATACCTTCACTTGAATAAGCAACGGCAAAATAATCAACCTGATCTTGAACAATTTTAGCAATTTCTGTAGCCTCACTTCCGTAACCAAAAGCTTTCACTACTACTAAAATTTTTGTTTCTGGTTGTAGTTTTTGCTTAAAGTAAGATAAGTTATGTAGTACAGCTTGCGAGTTAATTTCTAATATAGTGACATGATTATTGTTCATTGTTCTTTTCTTCTTTTTGATGTAATTTTTGATCCTTCATGGCCTTGTAATAAGCAGCCCTACTTAATGGTTCGTACTCTTGAGTTTCACCTAAAAAAACTAAATCGTCACTTTGTGCTTTTCGGTAGCTATAATGTGCTAAATTTCCTGTACGGGTACAAACAGCGTGTACTTTTGTAACATACTCTGCAGTAGCCATAAGTGCTGGCATTGGTCCGAAAGGATTACCTTTAAAATCCATATCTAAACCAGCGACTATAACACGAATTCCTCTATTAGCTAAATCGTTACAAACAGCTACTATTTCATCGTCAAAAAATTGCGCTTCATCTATACCTATAACATCTACATCATTTGCTAATAATCGAATATTAGAAGATGCAGGAACAGGTGTGGATCTAATTCTATTTTCGTTGTGAGATACAACTTCTTCATCGTCGTATCGAGTATCAACAGAAGGTTTAAAAATTTCAACACGTTGCTTGGCAAACTGTGCTCGTTTGAGTCTACGAATTAATTCTTCTGTTTTACCCGAAAACATTGAGCCACAAATTACCTCAATCCAACCAAATTGTTCTGTATGATTTACTGTATTTTCAAGAAACATTTTGTAATTTTAAGCTCTAATTATTGATTTTTGTATTACTTTCGAATGAAGAACAAATTTATTAAAATTTAGCAGCAAAAATTAAAATCAAATAACAACTTATGCACAAAAAACTAGCATCGGATTTAACCAGTTTAGCACACAGTATCTTACAGATGAAAAATAGAGAAGATGTGTTTGAGTTGAAAAAAAAGGCATATGAAGTTTATGAGAAACTTTTGGTTTTGGCGTATGTAGAAGAGTATATTAATAACACTCCTAACCCTGAAAAAAATAAAGAACAGCTATTAAAAGAGGTTTTGTTAGCTGAACGGAGAAAGAATGCAGATGCTGTGGTTGAAGATTTTTCTTTTAAAGAAGAAAAGATAAGTGTTAAACCTGATGAAGAAGTTGTTAGTAATGTGGAAGCTTTGATAGAAAGGAAAGAAGAACTAATTGAAGAAGAGATAAAATTAGAGGAAGAACCTATAAAAAAGGAAGAAGAAAAGATACAGGAGGAAGAAAATTTAGAAGAAGATTTACAACAAGAAGCAGCTGAAAAGGTAATTGAAGAGGTTGATAAAGAAACAGTTGCTAATGAATTTATTGAACAACCTTTTGATGAACTTGAAGAATTACTTCACGGTGAAACCAAAGATGAAAAAAATGATGTAAGAGATGTAGGAGAAAGAAAAACACCTACTCTTGAAGATGAGTTACAAGATACCATTTCAGTAGATATCATGACAGATTTATTTACTAAAGCAGAATCTAAAAAATCATTAAATGACCATTTTCAAAAAACAATACAGATTGATTTAAACGATAGAATTGCTTTTGTAAAGCATTTGTTTGATGGAAATCAAAATGATTTTAATAGAGTCATTTCTCAATTAAATACTTTTAAAACAGAAAAAGAAGCTAAAAAGTTTATCAATAAAATGATAAAACCTGATTATGATTGGTCTACTAAAGAAGTGTATGAAAACAGGTTGATAGAAATTATAGAAAGAAGATTTGCTTAGATGGATACTAACCTTGTAGTTGTACATACACATTTTCATAATAGAAGAACAGGTGTTACAAGAAGTATTGAAAATGTACTTCCTGAATTAAAAAAACTATGTACAACTTATCTTTATGGTTATTGTATTGAAGGAGAAAAAATTTCAACGAGTCAGTTAAAAAAGATATTGTTTTCTAAAGAAAACATTGTTGTTCATTGCCACCGTAACAATGAAATTTTAAAAATGTTATGGTATCGAGTTTTAGGAGCAAAATTTAAATTAGTAGCTACACGACATGCCGAAACAGTACCTTCAGGCTTTACCAAACTTTTATTAAAGAAATCAGACCAAGTTGTTACATTAACAAGTTCAATGCATAAAACCTTAGGAATACCTAATGTAAAAGTGCCACATGGAGTAGATACAGTTTTTTTTTCTCCTAATCAGAAAAAAGACTTGAAAAATATTGTTCAAAAAAATATTATTCTTTGCGCGGGTAGAGTAAGAAAAGCTAAAGGGCAAAAAACATTACTAGAAGCGGTAGCACCTGAATTACAAGAAAACAAAGATTGGGCATTGGTTGTTGTTGGAAAGGTAGATAAACCTGCTTTTTTAGAAGAACTAAAAGAAGTAGCTAAAAAGAATAATGTTGAAAATCAAATTTACTTTATTGATGAAACCTTAGATATTGTTTCTTATTACCAAGCAGCTACAATTACCGTTGTTCCTTCTTTTACTGAAGGGTTTTCTTTAGTATGTGCAGAAGCTATGGCATGTGGAAATACAGTAGTAGCTACAAAAAATGTTGGAGTTCATTCTGAACTGATAACGAATTTAGAATCTGGATATTTATTTAATTCAGGAAATACAAGTGAGCTTCAAAAAATAGTTAAAAGTTTAATGAGTAAGCAGCTTCCTCAATTAGGAGCTAGAGCTAGAAAAGAGATTGAAGAAAATTGGAGTGCACAAAAAGAAGCCGAAAACTTAATAAGAGTTTATTAAAAGCAATTTTGAAGGGAAAAGCTAAGATCAATATCTTAGCTTTTGATTAAATCTTAAAAGTAAGCATAGGTCGTATAGCGTTTTTTGAAAGATTCTTGGTAATACTTCCATTAAATATATGAGACAATCCACTTCTTCCATGAGTAGCTAATGCAATAATATCAGCATTAACTTTACTAGAAAAGTTCAGAATCCCTCTTTCAATAGAGGAATCGTTATAAACGTTAATTGTGTAATTTTTTAAATTGTATTTTTCGATATAGTTTTTAATACGGTTGTTAGTCTCTTGAGTATTTTCAAATTTTTGAGGAGTATTGATTTTTAGCAAATGAACTTTGGAGTCAAAATTATTGGCAAATTCCAAAAACCGTTCAAAAGCCTTGTTTTTATTAGGCTTAAAACTCGAAGCAAAAACAACGTTTTTAGGTTGAAAATTATCATCATCTTTTTTAGTAACTATTACAGGGGTTTCAGAATTCCGCACTACTTTTTCAGTGTTAGAACCTATAAGAATTTCTTCTAATTCTGTATGACCTTTGGCCCCCATTACAATGAGATCAGCTCCAATTTTTTTAGAATACTCACGAATTCCGTCATAAGGACTTTGAAATCGTATAGCGTGTTTTATATTGTTGTTTTCAGGAAAAAATTGTTCTTTGTAGTCATTTAATCTATCCCGAACTTTCCGTATATATAACATGCTTTCAGGGATACTAAAATTACTTCCAGCCCCCATATCTAAAATTCCTGTAGGGAGTTCAATCATATGAAGAAGATGAACTTCGCTATTAGCTTTTTTTGCTATTTCAGAAGCTAACTTTGAAGCATATTCAGATGGTTTTGAAAAATCAGTAGGTACTAGTATTTTTTTCATAATAGTAAGATTTAAAGAGAGATAGTCTCCTAAAGATACGAAAAAACAATGTAACAAGGAAAGATATTTGTATGTTAATGAATAACTTACTATATTTGCTGCAAATTTATTAATCAGATAGATGAAGGGGACGTAAGTCCCCTCTTTTTATACCTAAGATGAATCAAGAACGAGTTAAAGAATTATTACAAGAAGCCCTACAAGAGAACGAATCGTTATATTTAATAGATTTACAGTTCTTGGCAGATAACAAAATAAAGGTAATAGTAGATGGTGATTTAGGTGTGCCTTTAAGTGAATGTATTCGTATTAGTAGAAATATAGAGCATAACTTAGATAGAGAAGAAGAAGATTTTTCGTTAGAAGTTACAACACCAGATATTGCTCAACCATTAACCGTTAAGCGTCAGTATAAAAAGAATATTAATCGAATTCTAAAAGTTAAAACAGCAACTGAAGAGTTTGAAGGAATATTAACAGAGGTAACAGAAGATGCGATTACCTTATTTTGGAAAACAAGAGAACCTAAACCAATAGGTAAAGGAAAGCATACGGTAGAGAAAACAATGACACTAACGTATCAAGATATTAAAGAAGCAAAAGTGAAGATCATATTTTAATTAGAGAATGAAATGGAAAATATTGCGTTAATTGAATCATTTTCGGAGTTTAAAGATAATAAAAGTATAGACAGAGTAACATTAATGTCTATTCTAGAAGAAGTATTTCGTGCAGCCTTAAAACGTAGATTTGGGTCTGATGAAAACTTTGATATTATTATCAATCCAGATAAAGGGGATTTAGAGATTTGGAGAAACCGAGTGGTAGTGGCAGATGGAATGTCTGAAGACGATAATGAGGAAATTGAACTTTCAGAGGCAAGAAAAATAGAACCAGATTTTGAAATTGGGGAAGATGTTTCTGAAGAAGTAAAACTAATAGACTTAGGAAGACGTGCTATTTTAGCATTGCGCCAAAACTTAATTTCTAAAATTCACGAACACGATAGTACAAACGTATTTAAGCAGTTTAAAGATTTAGAAGGAGAAATTTATAGTGCAGAAGTACATCATATTCGTCATAATGCTGTAATTTTGTTAGATGACGAAGGAAATGAAATTGTTTTGCCAAAGAGTGAACAAATTCGTTCAGACTTCTTTAGAAAAGGAGATGCCGTTAGAGGAGTAATAAAATCAGTAGAGTTAAGAGGTAATAAACCTGCTATTATTTTATCAAGAACTTCGCCAGCGTTCTTAGTGAAATTATTTGAACAAGAAATACCTGAGGTATTCGATGGCCTAATTACGATTGAAGGTGTAGCAAGAATCCCTGGAGATAAAGCAAAAATAGCGGTAGATTCTTATGACGATAGAATTGATCCTGTAGGAGCTTGTGTTGGAGTAAAAGGATCTCGTATTCACGGTATTGTGCGTGAATTAGGGAATGAGAATATTGATGTAATTAATTACACCAAAAATGAGCAACTATTCGTTGCAAGAGCATTAAGTCCTGCTAAAGTAACTTCTGTAGATATTCATATGTATGAAGAAGAGAAAAATGGCAAAAAAGGACGTGTAAATGTTTTATTAAAGCCAGAAGAAGTATCAAAAGCAATTGGTAGAGCTGGTGTTAATATTCGTTTAGCGAGTGAACTAACAGGTTACGAAATAGATGTTCAAAGAGAAGGGATTGAAGAAGAAGATGTAGAGTTAACAGAATTCTCAGATGAAATCGAAGCTTGGGTAATTGCAGAATTCAAAAAGATTGGTTTAGATACAGCAAAGAGTGTTTTAGAAAAAGATGTTTCAATGTTAGTGCAGAGAACCGATTTAGAAGAGGAAACAATTTTAGACGTTCAACGAATTTTAAGAGAAGAATTCGAAGATTAAAAAATATTAAGGAAGCTAGTTTCCTGCTTTTAATGTAAAATCTAGCAAAAAAGAGAAAAAAAGCATAACTATACTTAACACGTATAAAGTGTGTTTTTTCAATAAAAAAGTATAAAATAATATATGGCTGAAGGCAAAAAATTAAGACTAAATAAGGTTTTAAGAGAACTAAACATTTCTTTAGATAGAGCTGTAGAACACCTAGCTAAAAATGGCTATGATATAGAAGCTCGCCCTACTACCAAAATATCAGATAAAGAATATCAAATTTTATTTGATGGTTTTCAAACTGATAAATCTAAGAAGGTGGCCTCTAAAGAAGTTAGCGAAGAAAAGAGAAAAGAAAAAGAGGCAATTCGTCAGCAATTAGAACAAGAGCAAGAGAGAAAGCGATTAGAAGAAGCTAAAAAACAAGAAGTTTTAAAAGCCAAAGCTGAAAAGTTAGAACTTAAAACTGTAGGTAAAATAGATGTAGAAACTGGTAAAGCAGTTGAAGAAAAACCAGTACCTATAAAAAAAGAGGAAAAGGTAGAAACACCTAAAAAAGAAGAACCTGTTCAACCAGTCAAACCAGTAGAAGAAGCTATAAAAGTTGAAGAACCTACTGTAAAAGTTGAAGAGAAAAAGCCAGAGCCTCCAAAAACTGAAAAGCCAAAAGAAAAAGCAGTTAAAGTTCCTGTACAGGAAGTAAAAAAAGAACAACCTAAGGAAGTGAAAAATACTGTTGAAAAAAAGGTTAAAGAGGTGAAACAAATAGAAAAGGAAGTTGAGATTACTCCAGAAAATGCTGAGAAAATTGAAACTCAGTACAAAAAATTAGACGGTCCTAATTTTACGGGTCAAAAAATTGATTTAAAACAATTCGAAAGACCTAAAAAGAAAAAACCAGAAGCTAAGACAGACGCAGATAAAAAGAAACGTAAAAGAATTAGCAAACCTGGTACCCCAAGTACTGGAGCAAAACCTCAAGGAAATAACCGAGGGAGTCAAAACCGCGGTGGAGCTAACCGAGGAGGAGCTAACCGAGGAGGAGGTCAAAGAGGCAGAAGACCAGTTGTAACCCCAAAAGAAGAATTAACAGAAGCACAAATTCAAAAACAAGTTAGAGAAACCTTAGAAAAACTTCAAGGGAAATCTAAGAAAGGAAAAGGTGCAAAATATCGTAGAGATAAAAGAGATGCACACCGTCAGCAAAGTGAGGCTGAATTAGAAGCAGCACAAGCTGAAAGTAAAGTGTTAAAAGTAACAGAATTTGTTACTGTAAGTGAAGTAGCTACGATGATGGATGTTCCAGTTACTCAAATTATTTCTAGCTGTATGATGTTAGGAATGATGGTAACCATGAATCAACGTTTAGATGCTGAAACATTACAAATTGTTGCTGAAGAGTTTAATTATACAGTAGAATTTGTTGGTGCAGAGGTAGAAGAAGCGATAGAAGAGGGACAAGACAGTCCAGAAGACTTAGTAACTCGTGCTCCAATTATTACAGTGATGGGACACGTAGATCATGGTAAAACTTCGTTGCTAGATTACATACGTAACGCGAATGTAATTGAAGGAGAGTCAGGAGGTATTACCCAGCATATTGGTGCATACGCCGTTAAAGTAGGAGATCAAAAAATTGCTTTTCTAGATACACCAGGTCACGAGGCCTTTACAGCAATGCGTGCTCGTGGAGCTCAAGTTACCGATTTAGTAATTATCGTGGTAGCTGCCGATGACGACGTTATGCCACAAACAAAAGAGGCAATTTCTCACGCACAAGCAGCAGGAGTACCAATTATCTTTGCAATTAACAAAATAGATAAGCCAAACGCTAATCCTGACAATATTAAAACTCAGTTATCTGCTATGAATTTATTAGTAGAAGATTGGGGAGGTAATATTCAATCTCAAGAAATTTCTGCTAAAACAGGGCAAGGAGTTAGTGAATTATTAGAAAAAGTGTTGTTAGAGGCTGAGGTTTTAGAATTAAAAGCAAACCCTGATAAAAATGCGAATGGAGCGGTTGTAGAAGCCTTATTAGATAAAGGTAGAGGTTACGTATCTACAATTTTAGTACAAACAGGTACACTAAAAATTGGAGATTATATCTTAGCAGGAAAGCATAGTGGTAAAGTAAGAGCTATGTTTGATGATAAAGGTAAAAAAGTAGAAGAAGCAGGCCCGTCAACACCAGTATCAATTTTAGGTTTAGATGGTGCACCTCAAGCAGGTGATAAGTTTAATGTATTTGAAGACGAGCGAGAAGCAAAACAAATTGCAGCTAAGCGTTCTCAATTACAACGAGAACAATCAGTTAGAACACAAAAAACATTAACGCTTGCAGAAATAGGTCGTCGTATTGCACTAGGTGACTTTAAAGAACTAAATATTATTTTAAAAGGAGATGTAGATGGTTCTGTAGAAGCATTAACAGATTCATTCCAAAAATTATCTACTGAAGAAATTCAGGTTAATATTTTACATAAAGGGGTTGGAGCAATTACAGAATCAGACGTTTTATTAGCAACTGCTTCAGATGCTATTATTGTAGGATTTAATGTGCGACCACAAGGAAATGCACGTGCCGTAGCTGATAGAGAAGAAGTAGATATCAGAACATACTCAATTATTTATGATGCTATCAACGACTTGAAAGATGCAATGGAAGGAATGCTATCTCCTGAAATGAAAGAAGAAGTTCTTGGTAATGTTGAAATAAGAGAAGTATATAAAATTTCTAAAATTGGAAACATTGCAGGATGTATGGTGATATCAGGTAAGATTACAAGAGACTCTAAAGTTCGTATTATTAGAGATGGAATTGTGGTTCATGATGGTGTGTTATCTTCATTAAAACGTTTTAAAGATGATGTTAAGGAAGTAACTAAAGGATACGATTGTGGTCTTCAAATCAAAGGATATAATGATATTAAAGAAGGTGATACTATAGAGGCTTATATTGAAGTTGCAGTTAAGAAAAAATTGAAATAAACGAGACTTAATAAAGAGTCGTCCTAAAATAGGTTGACAATTTTATAAACAAATATTTAAACCTTTGGAGCTAGCTTCAAAGGTTTTTTTGTTATGTACAAAATTAGGAGCTTTATAATTAAGACTCAAATGTGATCTTTTTTCATTATAGGTTTTAATTAATTCCTTTGCTAATCTATTTAAATAACTGAAGTTTTTGCATTTATAAAATACAAAATCTTGTTTTAAATTCCATTGATTCTTTTAGCTAAAGTGTTTTTTGATAACAATCATATTGTTTTCAGTAAACTTCTTTTGATATACTTCAGAACAATACTGTAATCCTCTATCTGAATGATGAACTGCTTTAGCTGTGGTTATCCTATTTTTATTACATTTTCAGCACTCATATTATTATTAAGATGATGTCCTAGTATTTTCTACTATAAGCATCGGTAAATAGTGATAGATAATGTGTCTTTTGATATGTTTTCACATAAGTAATATCACCTACGGAATATTGTTCAGACTTTGTTGGTTTCAACACTTTAATAAATGTAGGATGTTTCCTTAGCCAATGTTTATCTAGTAACCCCAAACAGTCGATAACAATAAGCTAGACTTACTACTACTTGTTTTTGTTGAACGCATCTAATGGTTTGGGAGAAAACTTTTTTCTACTCAAGAAACAATGGCTAATTTAAAGCCCAAATTGTAATCTCGTTGATTCCTTTTTTTTCTTTGATTTTCTGAATCATTCATAAATAAGTCTATTTTGTGTCAACTTATTTCAGGATGGAGATAATTTATTATATATGAAGTGCCTATTAGGTATTTTTTTTGCATCAACTAGTAAAAAATGACTTTTTTACAGTCTTCATTATTAGTTGTTTAAAATAAAGCACAATTCTTTATTGTAGCTCCCAAGTGATGTTTAAAGGGCTTAATGTGCTGTAAACCAGTGTATAATTTTTTTTTGGATTATATGTTTAAATCCATATATTGTGTATCGTTAAAAAATTATTCAGTTTACTGGTAAAATAGTAAAAAATTAACAATTTATTTTTTAAAAATAAGTTTATTTGTTTAGTCTTTTAACAAAAACCGATAACACTTTGATAAGTGTAATGAGTAATTAATTTTTTAAATTTTCACAACATGAAAAGAATTTTTCTTACAATGGCAATTGCCGCTGGAATTTTAGTAGGTTGTCAAACAAATGAACAAAATCCAAGTACAGAACCAGAAGTTAGCGCTTCAACTTTACAAAAAGCAGAAAAGCAATGTTTTGCTAATGATGTTTTAGAAGCAAATATGGCTAAAGATCCTAGCTTAAAGGGCAAGATGGAAAACATTGAAAATTTCACAGCCAACTATATTCAAAAAGTTAAAAATGGAGAAGTAGCTGCAAGGTTAGTAGATGGGAAAATTCAAATCCCAGTAGTTTATCACGTAATTTATCGTCAAGCAAGTGAAAACTTATCTTTATCAGTATTACAAGACCAAATAGATGCACTAAACGAAGATTTCAACTTACAAAACCCAAATAGAAGTGCTATGCCAGCAGAGTTTGCAGGAGTTGAGGCTAATGTAAATATTGACTTTGTTATTGAAGATGTAATTAGAGTAGAAAACAGTAAGAAAAGAAGCTGGAGACCAGATGATTCAATGAAACTTACTTCTTCAGGAGGTAGTGATGTTGTAAATCCACAAGAGTTTTTAAATATTTGGATTGTAAACGTTATGCCATATAGAGGAAGGCAAATTTTAGGATATGCACAATTCCCAGGAGGTAGCTGGTCTACTGATGGTGTTGTATTAGCTCATAAGTTTGTTGGTCGTAACCAAAGAACTGCAACACATGAAGTTGGTCACTGGTTAAATTTACGTCACATTTGGGGTGATGGTGGATGTGGTGCTAGCGACTATGTTGCTGATACTCCTGATGCTGATGGAAATAGTAGAGGATGTCCTACTTACCCAGTAATTGAGTGTGGAAGTGCTAACATGACTATGAACTTCATGGATTACTCTGACGATAGCTGTATATATATGTTTACAGAAGGTCAAAAAGCTAGAATGGATGCGGTATTTGCTCCAGGAGGATTTAGAGCTACTATGGCAGACTAATCTGTTTCTAATACGAAAATCATATATAAAGACGTTCTTTAATTAAAAGAGCGTCTTTTTATTATAAATGAAAAATAAAAAATTCATGAAATATCTAAAAATAATAGCCCCAGTAATATTTTTATTAATGATGAACTGTGCAGCGCAAAACACGCCAAAAGGATTTGATACAATCACTTATAAAGCTCAAACTAGAGGAAGTTTAATTCAGATAACAGTTGAAGGAAGTAAACTGTTATATAAATCAAATGAAGTTGAAGGAAAGAAAGAAGTTTCAAAAGAACAATTAGAGGAGTTGAAGAAAGTAGTTAGTGAGCTAAATTTAGAAGAAATAGCAAACTTAAAAGCACCAAGTGAAAAGAGAATAATAGATGGAGCTTTGCATGCAGAGTTCACTGTTAAAATAGCAGATAAGGAATACAGGTCAAGTACATTTGATGCTGGTAACCCACCAAAAGAATTAAAAAAGTTAGAAGAATTTTTATATAACCTTTCTGATTTAAATGAAGAATAAAAAAACCGAGCAATTTGCTCGGTTTTTCATAATTTATTATTTATATTATTATAATCCAGCTTCCCTCCAAGACCAAGTAGAGATATCAACTTTAGTACCTGTTTTATAATTAGCTGTAGTAGAAGCAGTTTCTCCATCGATTAAAACGTTTGCTAAAGGACCACCATCTTTCATATCGATGTTTTTATCATATCCTTCTAGCCAGATGTTAGTAATAGTAGCACCAGACGTCTTTTTAAATTGTAAAGCAGTACCACCAATAGTTGAAATAGCTGTTAAATTTTCAAACTGAGGATTGTTATTTACTTTATCTCCTTCGAAAGCAGTTGAGAAACCAGCAATAGTATGAGAAATGTATGTGTTTGTGATTTTTCCATTCCATCCTTCAGTCCAATCTACAGAATCATCTTCGTTATTTTCTAAGTATAAATTAGTAGCAGAAACGGTTCCACCAAAGAACTCTACTCCATCATCAGCACCGTTGATTACAGCGATATTTTCAACAACAGTACCAGAGCCTACTGAATAGAAAGAAATTCCGTTATACTGAGATTCTGTGTTAATTTGAGCTCCAGTCCCTTTAATTACTAAGTTTTTGATAACTCCAGAGTTGTCATCATCTTGAGTACCACCGTAGATGAATCCGCCAACTTCAGCAGTTACATCAGTACCAGCAGAAGTAGTTGCTTTACCACAAATAGTTAAACCTCCCCAATCTCCTGGTTTACCAGCAGCAGAAGTCATTACTACTGGAGCATCAGTAGTACCATTAACATTTATTTTGCCTCCTTGTAAAACTGCAATGTAAACATCAGTTCCTTTAGGATCAACAATAATTTTTGTCCCAGCTTCAATATTTAAAGTAGCTCCGTCTTTTACGATATATGATCCTGTTAAGTTATAAGTTTTGTTAGATGTTAATGTTACATTTCCAATAACCTCCCCAACTAAAGGAGTAATTTCAATAATTTCTCCATTGATAAAAGACCAGTTAGAAATATCAACTTTAGTACTTGTTTTATAATTAGCTGTAGTAGAAGCAACCTCTCCATCAATTATAACATTAGCTAAAGGACCACTATCTTTCATATCGATGTTCTTGTTGTAACCTTCTAAAAATAAGTTTGTAATAGTAGCACCAGACTGTTTTTTAAATTGCAAAGCAGTACCTCCAACAATAGATTTAGCTGTTAAATTAACTAACTTCGGATTTTTGTTATCTTTATCTGCCTCCACAACAGTAGAAAAACCTGCTTTAGTATTAATAATGTAAGAGTTTTCAACAGTACCATTCCATCCTTCAGTCCAGTCGATAGCGTCATCTTCTAAATTTTCTAGGTATAAGTTAGTAGCAGAAACAGTACCTCCAAAAAATTCAACTCCATCATCAGCTCCATCAAAAACAGCAATGTTTTCAATTGTAGTTCCAGAACCTACCGCATAAAAAGAAACTCCATTGTACTGAGATTCTGTGTTAATTTGAGCTCCAGTTCCTTTAATTACTAAGTTTTTAATAACTCCAGAGTTGTCATCATCTTGAGTACCACCATAGATAAACCCACCAACTTCAGCAGTAACATTAGTACCAGCAGTAGTAGTTGCTTTACCACAAATGGTTAAACCACCCCAGTCACCTGGTTGTCCTTCATTAGAACTCATTACTACTGGGTTAGAATTTGTTCCGTTAATGTTTATTTTACCACCTTGTAATACTGCTATATATACATCTGTTCCTTTAGCGTCGGCAACAATACTAGTTCCAGCAGGAATAGTTAAGGTAGCTCCATCTTTAATTATAAAAGAACTGGTTAACGAGTAAGAAGCTCCTGTTAAAGTGTAGTTTTCTGCTAATTCACCACTCATAATTCCGTTTTGTAATTTCTCTACAACGTCAGAAACATCTGGAGGTAAAATTGCTGGGTCATCACTACCACAACTTGTAAAAGTTAAAGCTGCAAGAGATAAAAATGCTATACTTAATAATTTAAATGATCTTTTCATTTTGAATTCTTTGGTTTAATTTTATTCTACAAATAAATAGCTTATGTTTTTTGTTACTTTTAACTGAATATTAATTGATTGTTATATAAAACAATTAATATTAATTTAAGGTTAAAGCCTTTTTAGAAAGTGTAGTTTAAGCTTAAAGAAATTTGTCTTCCTTTTTTATAAGAAAGTACAGTTTCATTAGTTTGTATTAATGTATTTAAGTCACGTACTAGCTGAGTTTGTTCAATTTTAGGATCTAATAAATTTTTACCAATTAGTTTTGCAGTAAACCCTTTAAATATTTGTCTACTTAATACAAGGTCAAGAGTTACAAACCCTTTTTCGATTATTTCATCGTTGTATAGGGTGGCGCTATTATCAAAGTCTTCAGGTGCTCCTAGCGCATAAATTTTGTCAGAAGCATAGTTACCAGTTAAGGTAGCAATAAACTCATTCTCTTTATTGTCAGAGTAGCTTAAAGAACCATTAACAATAAAATCTGAAGCCCCTTGTAATTCAGATTCAGATTTTCCTTTGAACTGGTATCTAGGAGAAAGGTCTTGATTAAACCACATCTTAGTTAAGTTGGCTGTAGCATTTAATACAGTTTCTTCATCTTTATTTTTTAAAATGTCTACTTTACCTTCAATTTCAAAACCTAAAATATCAGCTTGTTTACCTGTATTGAAAAATTTAAAGTAACCAGAAGAACCTTGATCTTGTGTTAAATTTATAGGGTTGTTAATTTGTTTATAAAAAGCTGTAGCAGAAATTAACTGACTTCTGTTTGGGAAAAACTCCCATTTTAAATCAATGTTGTAAATGTCAGATTTTTCTAACTCTTCATTACCTCCTATAACACGCCCTGTGGGAGAAACATATTCGAAAGGAGATAATTCTTTAAACTCAGGTAGAGTTTGTGTTACACTTGATGCAAAACGAATATAATTCCTGTCATTTAATTCATATTTTAAATTTACACTTGGATATAAGCTTTCATAAGATCTTTTTGTGGCCCCAAACCTACCTGGTCGATTTGCTACGTTCCACGCCATATCAATTTCATTTCTCTCAAAACGGAGTCCAATATTACCAGATATTTTATTATCAAATTTAAAGTCGAAGTTTGTGTATGCAGCTAAAATAAATAATTCACCTTGGTATAAATCTGGTTGTTGTTCTCTTAAGATTAAACCAGCATTCGTGCCTTGTTGTAAAGTTTCTGATATCTGATCAACAGAAGGAGCTGTAAAATCTTTTGCTCTAAACCCAATAAATAAAGAACTAAAAGATCTTTCTTTTTTACGAAAATTTAAACCGTAGTTTAACTTATATGGTTTTTCTTCATATTCATCAGCAACATACCCTAAAGACCATTGGTTTTCTATAAATGCATTATATTCTGTGTCTTCAATTTTTTGAGACGACTTTCTTTGTTGGTAATCTCCAACGTGTGCAAATTGGATTAAAGGACTAGAATCAATATTTAAAATATTTACTTCATTTCTAATACGGTTAGGCTCTTCTGCCAAAACAAAGTTATAACCAGCTGCCCAGTTTAATTCGTTGTTTTTATTCCATTTATGCTCACCCATTAACTGGTTTACAAACATGGTCGTTTGTTTAAAGTTTTGATCTCTTACAAATGCACCTGTTTCTTGTGGGTCTTGATCAAATACATACCCTTCACCATTTCTACCTTGTTCGTATAATCCATCTACTCCTTTATTAACAAACAATGTGTTGTATTTTAGTTTATTATTGTCATTTAATTTCAAATCAACTCTTATATAACCTGTCGAGTTTGTTTTAGCAATAAAGTTTTCAACATCTGTATAAGAGTTGTTTAATACATTAGATCTATAAGCTTTAAAAATACCATTTCTGTACTCTGAAGATTTTGAGTGAGAAGCAGAAGCTAAAACTTTCCATTCTTTATTGAATAGATTGAATCTTTTTGCTCCAGATAGAGAAACTCCATAATTAATAGGTTTTTCTCCTTCTTTAGTATCCCAACCTTGTAATGTCATTAAATTTTGAAGAGCAAACTTTTTTTGATGAAATCCAAAAGTTACATCATCACTAATAATAGTTCTTCTAAAATTATCTACTTCAATAGCATTTGTGTTAGCACCACCACTTACGCTCATAGAAAGCATATCTTTGGTGTATTCTTTAGAAGCAATATTAACATTCCCTGAAGCTTGATCAGCATAACCGGTAGTTGAGTATGTTTTGCTAATACCAACATTTTGAATAACGTTAGTATTGAATAGACCTAAATTAACATTTTTGTTACTTACATCGTCAGAAGGAATAGGTAATCCATTCATTGTTGTTGATAGGTACCTGTCTCCTAAACCACGAATATAAATATCTCCTGAGCCTTCACTTTTGTTAACACCAGAAATCTTTGTAGTTGCAGCTGCCGCATCACTAACTCCTTTTTTAGCTAATTCTTGTGCTCCGATACTTTCTTTAATTACAGTAGCTTTTCTTTGCTCTAATAATAAGGCAGTTTCTTTTTCTCTACTTACTGTTGCATTAATTTGAACTTCATCAAGAGCAACACCCTCGTTAGCTCCTAGCTCTTCATTAATAACAATAGTTTCATTAGCCTTTACTAGAATTGATTTCTCAATTGTTTGGTAACCAACAAAGCTAAAAACGACAGTTTGATTACCTTCTGGTACACTAAGGGTGTACTTACCATCCATATCAGTTGTGCCTCCAATAGAAGTTCCCTTAATGAAGACATTAGCAAAAGGTAACGCTTCTCCACTCATTTCTTTGTCAGTAATAGTACCATTAATAGTACCTTTGCTTTGAGAAAATGCTAAATTACATAAGCTTAAAAAAGCTATAAATAATATTTTTTTCATTCTAATCTTTGAATTCTGTTTATTTATCCCGCAAAATTCAAGTTAATTAGTAAAGCTAATGTTACGTAGGAATTACGTTTGTATTATTAGAATGTTTAGTTAATGTTAACTAGCTCCTGATATGTTATTAGAGTATTAATTGTTTGTAAATTTTAAGCCAAAAACAAAGGTTCTCGGTGTAGCTGGACCGTAAATAAAATTACTATCACGCTCTTTACCTATATCAAACTTTGATTGATATGTATCAAAAATATTTTTAACTCCAGCAGTAAGTTCTAGGTTAGTGTTTAGTTTTTCCATCTCAAAAGTATAACTGCTGTTAATGCCTAAGTTAAAAAAAGAAGGAGAGGTAAAGTACTCATCTGCTGTTAGGTTTTGGGGAGAAGCTAAATGTAGTACTTCCATACTTCCTGTATATACTAAATTTAAAGCTGTTTTAAATTTTTGGTTTGGAGTATAAGTTGCAGTAGCATATCCATAGGTGTTAGGTGTGCGTAAAAAATCTTTTTTTAAAGGCAGTTCATCTGAATTGTTAATAGCTGAATTATACTTACTAGACTGATAAGTGAAACCTGCATCTAATTGTAAAATGCCATCATAATTTAATCGTGTTTCTAAAGTAATACCTTGCACTATTGCGCCATCACCATTTCTTTTTTCAAAAACTTCACCAAAGGCATCTTCACCAATAGATTCTAAATAAAAAGCATCTCTTAAATTGGTGTAAAAACTCTCAAAAGTGAATCCATAAATATAATGCTCGTTAGGTTTATCATAATTTAAAGACAAAGTATAACTATTCGAGCGTTCTCTTTTTAAGTTGTCTGCTAACACCACTCTAGAAACCCCACCACCTGCAAAGGCAATGTGTAAATCGGTATCGAAAGCTTGAGGAGCTCTAAATCCAGTACCCCATGTTCCTCTAATTTGTGTGTTTTCAAAAGGTTTAAATAATAAAGATACTCTTGGGCTAGCTACATTGTTTATAATCATTTTTTGAGTGCGATCTTGTTTTAAAGTATTCAGTTTATGATTGTCATAACGAATACCAGTTAATAAATTTAACTGTTTGTTTATTTCCCAATCGCTTTGAAAAAAGAACCCAAAGTTTTGAGTTAATTGATCTACCTTATAATCATATGCCTCAATGACATCAAAGACGTCGTCTTGTACAAATTCACCTCCTAAAGTAAGTACGTTATTCCCTCCTAAAAACTTGTCTAATTGATGGTTGAATTGTACACCTCCTTGAAAAGTAGTTGTTGTTGAGTTTCCGTAAGGAGGTTTAGCCAAATGTTCTGTGTCTTCAGGGGTGTTTATATCAGGGCGAATTCCTGTATAATGTTCTCTATCGGTATATTGTGTGGCGAAATAAGAAATAATAGAGCTTTTGTCATTATTGAAATTGATTTGATAATCAACATTTCCTACATAAACATCATGCACACGTTCTTCTGATTGCATTGCAAAATGAGGAGCTTTATCAACCATTTCTCCACCATAGCGATATTCGTTCATTTTGCTAAAATTGACTTCTATTTTTTGATTGTCTGTCGGAAGGAAAAACATATTAGTTCCAAACGAATTATTTTTCAATTCAGGTAATTCAGAAAATCTATCGCCATTAGCATCATATAACTCTCTTTTTCTGTTATTAATAAAGAATGAAGCACCAGCATTTCTGTCATCATTTATTACGGTAGCATTTCCAGCAATAATATGGTCTGAAGCTCCTTTAATATTTTGATAAGTGTAGCCTATACTATAATTGTTTTTCTTTGGAATTTTAGTAATTACATTTACAGTACCACCAATAGCACTAGAACCATATAAGGCAGAGCCACCACCCCGAACTACCTCAATACGTTCAATCATGTTGGTTGGCACTTGCTCTAACCCATACAATCCAGTTAAAGGGCTAAAAATAGGACGACCATTAATTAAAATTTGAGAATACCCACCGGCCAAACCATTCATTCTAAGCTGTGTGTAGTTACAAGTTTGACAATCAGTTTCTACACGTAAGCCGGTTTGAAACTTTAATCCTTCCGATAAATTACATGCCTGTACATTTGCTAAGGTTTGACTATTAATAACATTTACAATAACAGGGCTATTGGTTCTGCGTTTATCAGTACGCGTGCCTGTAACAGTAACTTGATCTAAAATTTCTGCAGTTTCAGTTAATGTGAAGTTAACGATTTTTTCTTTTGAATTGTGTATGGTAACGGTTTTTCGTTCTGACAAAAAGCCAATAGTTGAAGCAACTAAAACGAATTTATTTTTTGTTGTTTTTAGCGAGTAATTACCTGATTCATCTGTTATAGTTCCATTTTCTGTTCCTTTTATAAATATGTTAGTAAAAGGTATGGTTTCACCTGATAAAGAAGTAACTCTTCCTTTAATTGTTTGTCCGTTTACAATATTTGATACTAATATGATTGCGAGAGCAATAAGGTTTTTCATGTTGAAAATAGTTTACTGAAGAACAGTTTTTAAAATTAAAAATTTACGCAAATATAAATTAATTTTTAGTCTAGACTAAAAATATGTTTAATTAAATCAAAAACTATATATTTGCATACCTGAAAAAAATCATGATGTTTAGTCAATCTGAAGAAAACTATATAAAAACAATGTATCATTTGGCTGATGATTACAAAAAAGGGATCAGTACAAATGCTATAGCAAAAAAGCTAGATACAAAAGCATCTTCAGTAACTGATATGATTAAAAAACTATCAGAAAAAAATGTGGTGAGCTATAAAAAGTACCAAGGTGTAACGTTAACTGATTTTGGAAAAAAAATAGCAGCGAATATTGTTCGTAAACATAGATTATGGGAAGTTTTCTTAGTTGATAAATTAAATTTTTCTTGGGATGAAGTGCATGAAGTAGCAGAGCAGCTAGAACATATTAAATCTCCAAAATTAATTAATGAACTAGACGCTTTTTTAGGTTATCCAAAAAGAGATCCACATGGAGACCCTATTCCAGATAAAGAAGGGAATTTACAAACAATAGAAAAAAGTTTGTTATCAACTTTAAAGAAGGATGAGTTAGGAGTTTGTGTAGGTGTTGATGATAGCTCTTCAGAGTTTTTACGTTTTTTAGATAAGCAAGAAATTGCATTAGGAAAACAAATAAAAGTGATAGAAAAAGAACCTTTCGATGGCTCTTTAGTTATAGAAATGGATGGTAAAACACTATCTGTGTCCAATAAAATAGCTAGTAATTTATTTATTCAAAAACCACGTTAAACAAATAACAATAAATAATATTTTTACAAATGGATTTATTTAATCAATTAGTGAATTTCGGTAAAGAACACCCAATTCAAGCGGCATTATATGCATCGCTTTTTACCTGGGGCTTAACAGCATTAGGAGCAAGTTTAGTGTTCTTTTTTAAAAAAATGAATCGAGCTATTTTAGATGGAATGCTTGGTTTTACAGGAGGAGTTATGGTTGCAGCAAGTTTTTGGAGCTTGTTAGCACCAGCAATTGATAACAGTCCAGGAGAAGGATTTGTAAAAGTACTTCCTTCAGCTGTAGGTTTTGCTTTAGGTGCCCTGGCACTTTTTGGGATGGATAAAATATTACCACACTTACATATTAACTTTAAAGAACATGAAGTTGAAGGTGTAAAAACAAGTTGGCATAAAACAACCTTGTTAGTTTTGGCAATTACTTTACATAATATTCCTGAAGGATTAGCGGTTGGGGTGCTATTCGGAGCAGCTTCTACTTTAGTAGGAGTAGAACAAACAGAAATGATAATTGCAGCTATTTCACTAGCTATTGGTATAGGAATTCAAAATTTTCCAGAGGGCTTTGCTGTTGCAATGCCTTTAAGAAGACAAGGAGTAAGTCGTTTTAAAAGTTTTTGGTACGGACAATTGTCAGCTATTGTTGAGCCTGTAGCAGCAGTTTTAGGTGCTGTAGCGGTGTCGTTTTTTACACCAATTTTACCATATGCATTAGCTTTTGCAGCAGGAGCAATGATTTTTGTAGTAGTTGAAGAAGTGATTCCTGAAACCCAGCGAGATAAGTATACAGATATCGCAACACTAGGGTTTATTGGAGGTTTCATCGTAATGATGTCGTTAGATGTTGGTTTAGGGTAGAATAAAAATCATTATCTAAAAATGTAAAAAATATCATTCCCGCGAAAGCGGGATTCTTTTTTTGGTTAAATTGCTTGCTAAATTATTTTTTCATTTTGTTACAAAATCCATCAACCTTTCAAGTATACAATGCTTCTGCTGGAAGTGGTAAAACATTTACTCTAGTAAAGGAGTACTTAAAAGTTTTACTGCAATCTGAAGATATTTTTCGCTTTCAAAAAATATTGGCAATTACATTTACTAATAAGGCGGCCGGAGAAATGAAAGAGCGTGTATTAGATAATTTACAAGCTTTTGCAGAAGGAGAAACAAATGACTTATTAGAGATTGTTTTAGAAGAAACATTGCTTGATAGAACTGTTGTAAAAGAACGAAGTAAAAAAATACTGGATGAAATTCTTCGAAATTACTCGGCATTTTCAATTACTACTATTGACAGTTTTACACATAAAATTATTAAAAGTTTTGCCTATGACTTGGGGTTACCACTTAATTTTGAAGTGGAAATGGATGCGGTTTCTTTGTTAAATGAGGCTGTAGATGTATTGATTTCTAAAATAGGAAGTGATGAAACACTAACTAAATTACTGATTGACTTTTCTTTAGATAAAACCGATGATGATAAGTCATGGGATATTTCTCGTGAACTTAATGAATTTGCTAAAATCTTATTAAACGAAGATGATACAAAACACTTTAAGAAATTAGCAGATAAGAAATTAAACGATTTCACGTCACTTAAAAATAAATTACAAAAACATCAAAAACAAATTGTTAATCGCTTTAAGGAAGTAGGAGAAGAAGGTCTACAGGCAATAGAAACAGTACAGTTAGATCATAAAGATTTTTACCGATCGATGTTACCAAATCATTTTGTAGCGCTGGCTCAAAACCCAGAAAAAGCAAAGTTTTTCGATCAAAGTAAGTTAAGAGATCGAATTGAAGAAAGTAATTTTTATTCTAAGTCAAAATCAGAAGATGTAAAAACAGCGATTGAAGGAATTTTACCTGAATTGTTGAAGTTGTATATGGAGTCGGAACAGTTATATCAACAATTTTCAATGAATAAACTAGCATTGAAAAGTATTATTCCGTTAGCAGTTTTAAACAATATTAATCAAGAATTATCACATTTAAAAGAAGAGAATAATTTACGATTAAATGTGGAGTTTAATCAGTTAATTTCTGAAAATATTAAAAACCAACCTGCACCATTTATTTATGAACGAATTGGGCAACGATTTATGCATTATTTTATTGATGAAATGCAAGATACTTCCACACTACAGTGGCAAAATCTAATTCCATTAATTGATAATGCATTAGCACAAGAAAACAGTAACTTATTACTGGTAGGTGATGGGAAACAAGCAATTTATCGTTGGCGCGGCGGTAAGTCAGAGCAATTTATAGGGTTAGGATCAGCAAAAGATAATCCGTTTCAAATTCCGAAGGAAACAAAAACCTTAGAAACCAATTTTAGAAGTTTTGATGAGGTAATCAATTTTAATAATCATTTTTTTCAACATACAGCAAATTTTTTACAAAATGAATCATATAAAAATTTGTTTATTGAAGGGAATAAACAATTAATAACAGCTAAAAAAGGAGGTTTTGTATCGCTCTCTTTTTTAGAAAAAGAAGATGATAAAGAGGAAGAAAAAATTAAATATCCGAAGAAAATTTTTGAACTTGTTAAAAATTTAGAAACTGATTTTTTTTTAGATGAGATTTGTATTTTAGTTCGTAAAAAGAAAGACGGAATTGCCGTTGCTAATTATTTATCAGAAAATGGAGTTGATATTATTTCTTCAGAGACATTATTGTTAGAAAACAGCTCAAAAGTCAATTTTATAACAAATATTTTACAGGTAATACAACATCCAAAAGATAAAGAAACTTGTTTAGAAGTACTTTATTTTTTACATGAGCATTTAAAAGTTCTAGGAGATAAACACTCGTTTATTGCTAAGTTGATTCATCAACCTAATGAAAAGCTTTTTCAGGAATTAAAACGTGATGGAACGTCTTTTGAATTACCAATGTTTCATCAATTACCTTTTTACGAAAAGATAGAAGAAATTATCCGAGGATTTCAATTAATAACCTCCTCAGATGCTTATGTGCAATTCTTTTTAGATGTGGTGTTAGAGCAGCAAAGAAAAGGAACAAGTATTCAAGAGTTTCTAGATTTTTGGTCAGAAAAAAAAAGCAAACTAAGTATTGTTGCTCCTGAAAGTGGGAATGCAGTTCAGGTAATGACAATTCACAAGTCAAAAGGGCTGGAGTTCCCTGTGGTTATTTTTCCGTACGATTTAGATGTGTATCGACAAGTAAATCCGAAGGTTTGGTTAAATAAATTGCCAGAAAACTATGAAGGATTCGAAGAATTACTGGTTCCATTCAACAAAGATTTGAATTATGTGAACGATCGAGGTTCTGAGATTTATAAGCAACAAAGAGAAGAGTTAGAGTTAGATAATTTCAATTTATTATATGTAGCACTTACCAGAGCTGTTGAGCAACTACATGTTGTCACCGAAAAGAAAATTTCAACTAAAGGAGAAGAGAATACTAATTTTTATTCAGGAGTATTTATAAATTATCTAAAAAAGCTAAATGAATGGAATGAAGAGGTTTTAGAATATTCATTTGGAAATAAAGAAAGAGTGAGTGCCCGAAAAGAGAAAATATCAGGAGTTAAAATACAAGAAGGTTTTATATCTACACCTTGGAAAGAACATAATATACATATGTTAGCAAGTGCTTCCAAACTTTGGGATACAGAGCAAGGAGAAGCTATTGAATTTGGTAACTTAATTCATGAAATGATGTCGGAAATTATTATCAATGATGATGTAAAAAAAGTAGTTTATCGTTATGAACAACAAGGAGTATTACCACAAAAAAAATCATCCGAAGTAATAAAAAACATACAACGAATTGTGAATCATCCAGAGCTAAAAGAATACTTCTCTGAAGAAGTAATAGTGTTTAACGAACGACAAATAGTAGATGTTGATAATCAAATTATAATTCCTGATAGGTTGATTTTTAATGCAGAGAATAAAGCAACAATAATAGATTATAAAACCGGGAAACCATCTAAAACATATCATCAACAGTTATTAAAGTATGAGCGAGTATTAAAATCAATGAACATTAAAGTATTAAAAAAAATACTGGTATATATTGATAAAGAAATTTTGGTTGAAGAAGTTTAACAACTAACTTTGGACTTTTATAGCAAACAACTTTCAAACATAAATTATGTACGGAAAAATCAAGGAACAATTACAACAAGAAATTCAGGATATTAAAGATGCTGGATTATATAAATCAGAACGTATTATAACTTCATCTCAAGATGCAGTTATTAAAATATCTACAGGAGAAGAGGTGATTAACTTTTGTGCGAACAATTACTTAGGATTGTCAAATCATCCAGATGTAATTCAAGCAGCAAAAGACACGATGGATACGTACGGGTTTGGAATGTCATCAGTACGTTTTATCTGTGGTACACAAGATATTCACAAACAATTAGAAAAAAAAATAGCAGAGTTTTATACTACTGAAGACACCATATTATATGCAGCAGCTTTTGATGCTAATGGCGGGGTTTTTGAACCACTACTTACCAAAGAAGATGCGATAATTTCTGATAGTTTAAATCATGCTTCTATTATTGATGGGGTTCGTTTATGTAAAGCAGCTCGTTATCGTTATAACAATAATGATATGGCATCTTTAGAGGAGCAATTAATTGAGGCAAATAAACAAGGTCATCGATTTAAAATTATCGTGACAGATGGAGTGTTTTCTATGGATGGAATCGTGGCAAAGTTAGATGAGATTTGTGACTTGGCTGATAAGTACGATGCTATGGTGATGGTTGATGAATGTCATGCAGCTGGATTTATTGGAAAAACAGGTAGAGGAACCGTAGAGTTGAAAAATGTAATGAATCGTGTTGATATTGTTACCGGAACTTTAGGTAAAGCTCTTGGAGGAGCAATGGGGGGATATACTACAGGAAAGAAGGAAATTGTAGAACTCTTACGCCAGCGCTCACGTCCCTATTTATTTTCAAACTCACTAGCACCTGCTATAGTTGGAGCTTCATTAAAAGTATTTGATTTATTATCAAATGATACTACACTACGTGATAAGTTAGAATGGAATACAAACTATTTTCGTACAGAAATGGAAAAAGCAGGTTTCGATTTAGTAGGAGCAGATGCAGCAATAGTACCTGTTATGTTGTACGATGCGAAGCTATCTCAAGTGATGGCCGATAAATTGCTTGAAGAAGGAATTTATGTGATTGGCTTTTTCTACCCAGTAGTGCCAAAAGAGCAAGCAAGAATTCGTGTACAATTATCAGCAGCTCATGAAAAAGAACATTTAGATAGAGCAATAAAGGCATTTATTAAGGTTGGGAAAGAGCTAAAAGTGATATAAATATCTTACTCAAAAACTTGCATTTATTATAAGTTTTTGTAGATTTGTTTTTGTAAATAAGTTTTAACAACTTACATTTGCGTAATATATAAACGAACTTTTAATTTAAATTTTTAATAATGAAACAATTAAAATTAGCTGTGATGGCTTTATTCGCGTTTGCCGCAGTAAACGTTAGCGCACAGGATTCAGACAACCCTTGGGCGGTTGGTTTCGGGGTTAACGTAGTAGACGTTAGGATCCCTACTAAATTTGGAGATTATGCTAAAGATTATATCGGTACTAGTGACTGGAATATCTTACCATCAATTTCAAGAATAACTGTTGACAGATACTTGAATGATGGGTTTACATTACAATTAGCAGGATCATTAAACAAGATTGAAACTTTCCGAAATGAAAATGATACGGATGAACTTTATTGGGCTATCGATGCTAACGTAAAGTACGACGTTAATAACATTATAGGTAACACTGGTTGGTGGGATCCTTACGTATTCGTTGGTGGAGGTTACACTTCTATGGGAGATGCACCTCAAGTTATAGGTAAAGAAGGTGGTGGAGAAGGAACTTTAAATGCTGGTGCTGGATTCAATATTTGGTTCAACGATAACTTAGGAATGAACTTCCAAACAACAGGAAAGAAAGAATTTGCTGATAAAATTCAAGATCACTTCCAACACTCTATTGGTTTAGTATTCAAATTCGGAGGAAAAGATACTGACGGAGACGGAATATATGATAAAGATGATGCTTGTCCAGAAGTTGCTGGTTTAAAAGAATTCAACGGATGTCCTGATACTGACGGAGATGGAATCAAAGATTCTGACGATGCTTGTCCAGAAGTTGCTGGTTTAGCTGCTTTAAATGGTTGTCCTGATGCTGATGGAGATGGTATCGCTGATAAAGATGATGCTTGTCCAACTGAAAAAGGAACTAAAGCTAACAACGGATGTCCTGATACTGACGGAGATGGTGTAGTAGATAGTAAAGATAAATGTCCTAATACAGCTGGTCCAGCTGCTAACAATGGATGTCCTTGGCCAGATACTGACGGTGATGGAGTATTAGACAAAGATGATAAATGTCCAAATAAAGCAGGTGTAGCATCTAACAACGGATGTCCTGAAGTAGTAATTAAAGAAGAGGCTGTTAAGCAATTGAACGAATTTGCAAGAGCTATCTACTTTAATTCAGGAAAATCTTCTTTTAGAGCTGGTACTGCTGGTAAATTAGATTTAATTGCTGGTATCATGAAAGAATATCCTAAAGCTAACTTTAGCATTCAAGGACATACTGATAGTGCAGGTTCTGATAAATTAAACTTAAGATTATCTGAAAAGAGAGCTGCTGCTGTAGTTACTTATTTAGTAAACCAAGCAGGAATCAACTCTTCAAGATTAACATCTAAAGGATTTGGTGAAGATTACCCAATCGCTGATAACAAAACAAGAGAAGGTAGAGCTCAAAACAGACGTGTTGAAGTTAAATTAGTAAAATAATTTAACCCTCACATCTTACTACAAAATAAGCTCCACGCAAGTGGGGCTTTTTTTTATTGTTTTTTACAGAAAAATACCCCGAAAGGTTTTTTAAATTCCACTAAAAAAATTACCTTTGCACCTTGAAAAAATGAGCTAAAACTCATATAGTAAATAAAATAACTTTAATTACATATAGTAATGTCTACAATAACAGGTAAAGTTTCTCAAATTATTGGTCCAGTAATCGATGTTGAGTTTAATACAGAAAATGCTGAATTACCAAAGATTTATGACTCTTTAGAAATTAAAAAAACTGATGGTTCGATTTTAGTTTTAGAAGTTCAACAACACATTGGTCAAGATACAGTTCGTACAATATCTATGGATGCAACTGATGGATTAAGTAGAGGTACAGAAGTAATCGCTACAGGAAATCCAATTCAAATGCCAATAGGGAACGATATTTATGGTCGTTTATTTAACGTAACAGGTGATGCGATTGATGGTTTAGGAAATTTACCAAAAGAAGGTGATGCAGGTTTATCAATTCACCGTCAAGCACCAAAGTTTGAAGAATTATCAACTTCAACTGAAGTATTATTTACAGGAATTAAAGTAATTGATTTAATTGAGCCTTATGCAAAAGGAGGTAAGATTGGATTGTTTGGTGGAGCAGGAGTAGGTAAAACTGTATTAATTCAGGAGTTAATCAACAACATTGCAAAAGGACACGGAGGTTTATCTGTATTTGCAGGAGTTGGAGAAAGAACTCGTGAAGGAAACGACTTATTACGTGAAATGTTAGAATCTGGAATTATCAAGTATGGTGATGATTTCATGCATTCTATGGAAGAAGGAGGATGGGATTTGTCAAAAGTAGATAAGCCTGGAATGAGAGATTCTAAAGCAACTTTCGTATTCGGTCAGATGAATGAGCCACCAGGAGCACGTGCTCGTGTAGCTTTATCTGGATTAACAATTGCTGAGTATTTCCGTGATGGAGCAGGTGAGGCTCAAGGAAAAGATGTATTATTCTTCGTTGATAATATCTTCCGTTTTACCCAAGCAGGTTCTGAGGTATCAGCCTTACTAGGTCGTATGCCATCAGCTGTAGGTTACCAACCAACATTAGCAACTGAAATGGGAGCAATGCAGGAGCGTATTACTTCTACTAAGAAAGGATCTATTACATCTGTACAAGCAGTTTATGTACCTGCAGATGATTTAACTGACCCTGCACCAGCAACAACGTTTGCTCACTTAGATGCAACTACGGTATTGTCTCGTAAAATTGCGGAATTAGGTATTTATCCAGCTGTAGATCCATTAGATTCTACATCAAGAATTTTAACTGCAGATATTTTAGGAGACGAGCACTATAATTGTGCACAAAGAGTAAAAGAAATTTTACAACGTTATAAAGAATTACAAGATATTATCGCTATTTTAGGTATGGAAGAATTATCTGAGGAAGATAAGTTAGTAGTTCATAGAGCAAGACGTGTACAACGTTTCTTATCTCAACCATTCCATGTTGCAGAACAGTTTACAGGAATACCTGGAGTATTAGTAGATATTAAAGATACTATTAAAGGATTCAACATGATTATGGATGGAGAATTAGATAAGTATCCTGAAGCAGCATTCAACTTAAAAGGATCAATCCAAGAAGCGGTTGATGCTGGAGAGAAAATGTTAGCAGAAGCGTAATTAATTGCCTTAAGCTTATAGCTTAAAGCCTAAAGCATTAAATTTATGTATTTAGAAATTGTAACACCAGAAGCTATCTTATTTTCATCAGAAGTTGATTCTGTTGTAGTACCAGGTGTAAATGGAGAATTCCAAATTTTAAATAATCACGCACCAGTAGTTTCTATTTTAAATGAAGGAAGAGTTAAAGTACACGTACACACTCAAGATTATTTAGTTTTTGACGATTTACATGGAAGCATTGAAAAATTACCAGAAGACGATAAAGTTTTAACTTTAAATATCAAATCTGGAACAGTAGAAATGAAAGATAATAAAGCGATTATTCTTGCAGATTAATACGTTTTAATTATAAAAATTAAAAGTCAAACAATATTGTTTGGCTTTTTTTTATTGAATAGAGAATACCAGATTGAATTTAATTATCTTTGTAGTAATGAATGGAATATTTTTATTTATCGGAGGACCAGAGATTTTTGTAATCTTATTAATCGTTGTTATGCTATTTGGAGCTGATAAAATTCCTGAAATAGCAAGAGGACTTGGAAAAGGTATACGTCAAATCAAAGATGCTACTAATGATATTAAAAAAGAAATCAATGATAGTGCTAAAAACCAAGGTATAGACACTGATTTTGTTAAAGATATAAATAGTGAAATTAATAATGTTAAAGATAACATAGATGATTTCACAGGTCCAATAAAAAGAAATAAGTAAAATTAAATTATTTCACCCTACTAATAGTTAACCCGTCTCGTATAGGTAGTAAAACAGTTTCTAAGCGACTATCTTCATTTAAAAGTCTATTATACTCTAAAAGAGTTTTAGTGTCAATATCTTTAGAATTTAATTCTTCTATAACCTTACCACTCCAAAGTACATTGTCTGATAAAATTACACCACCTTTATTCATTTTTTCAATGATTAAATGAAAGTAGTTCACATAATTAGATTTATCTGCATCTATAAAAACTAAATCAAATGTAGTGCCTATAGTAGGAATAATATCTAAAGCATCACCAGTGTATTGAATTATCTGATTCTTGTATTCAGATTTTTGAAAATACTTGCATTGAAGTTCTTCTAACTCTTCATTTTTATCAATAGTGTAAAGCCTTCCATTTTTGGTTAATCCTTCAGCTAAACACAAGGCAGAGTATCCTGTGTAGGTACCTATTTCTAAAATTGATTTAGGTTGGATTAATTTTGAAATTATAGATAAAACTCTTCCTTGAAAAGCACCGCTTAGCATCCTAGGGTTTAATACTTTTTGCCAAGTTTCTTTACTTAATTCTTGTAGTATTTTGGGTTCAGATTGAGAATGACTAACAACGTAATTATCTAATTTTTCGGGTAAAAAATGCATGTAATTCTTATTTAATTGGCTAAATTAAAAAAACGGAATTTATCACTATAATAAATTCCGTTTCAATCTAACAAAAAATCAAAAAATGGTTTCTTAAAAACCAAAATTATTTAATTAAATTTACTTAATTGTTCTTTTAAGTATTCTTTATCTTTACTTGACAAGCAAGCTTTACCTTTATTGCAATTATTAGCTTTTATATTTAAAAGTTTTGACATCTTTCTATTTTGCTTAGAATACAAACCACATACTTTACATATTAATAAATGCCAATTAAGTCGTAGTTTTTCATATACCGAAGCTTCACCATATTGGCTTTTGTCGCAAATAGTAGTAGCTTCATCACACGTAATTTTAAAAAATTTAAACATTGTTTTTTACTTATTAAACCAATTTTTTTCCATACAACTTCTCAATTGTGTTCTCGCCCTATGGATAATAACCCATAAATTTGACGGAGAAATATTTAGTTCCTTACAAATATCTTCAGTTTCAAACTGTTGTATAGTTTTCATCCTAAATACCATAGCATATTTTTCAGGAAGATTATCAATGCAGGCGTCTAATTGATTTTTCAATTCATCATTTTCAATATCTTTGTCAGTGTCATTATCCCAAGTTTGAGGCACACGCTCCTCTATCCAATCCCCTTCATTATCACCACTGTCATAAAAACTCATTCTAACTTCAGCCTGCCCTTTTATAGAGTTTATCTTTCTATAATAATCTATAATTTTTCGTTTTAAAATAGAAACTAACCATGTGCGTTCTGTAGACTTCCCTTCAAAATTCTTTGCTGATTTTAATCCTGCAAAAAAAGTTTCTTGTACCAAATCTTTAGCCACATTTGAGTTGTTTACACGCACGATAGCATAATTAAACAAGTAGTCAGCATAATTGTCTACCCATTTATTTGGTGATAAAATATTTGAAGGATTTGTTAGATTCATTAAGTCAAAGATAAGTTATTTTTTATTTACGACAGAATGTTGTTTAGTAGAGTTTTAAGCTTTAAAATTTTTTTATTGTAAAGCAATAATTCACCCTTTTTGGGTGAAACACTACTTTGTTTTAAAATCTAGTTTTGCGCATGTAAATTTAAATTAATAAGGAATAAAATAAAAAAGATGAGAGTAAGAAACTATTTAAAGCTATCTTCATTAGCATTATTAATTTTAACAGCGTGTGATAAAAAAGAAGAAGAGCTAAATACTGCACCAGTTATAGAAAACCAAGTTTTTGAAGTTTTAGAGAATATTACAAGCAATCAAAAGTTTGCTGATATTGTAGCTACTGATATTGATAAAGATGAATTATTATTTAGTATTGTAGAGAACGATGCAGGTTTATTTCAAATTTCAGGAAGTGGAGAGTTGAGTGTGTCAGCAGATAAAGGTTTAGATTATGAAACAAAAACAGAACACAAAATAACTGTGGAAGTTTCTGATGGAGATAAAAAATCATCAGCAGGAATCACTATTAAAGTTACTGATGTAGATGAAAACGAAGCACCAATTATAGAAAACCAAACATTTACGGTTGCAGAAGATATTTTAGATACTGATATTATTGGTACAGTATCAGCTACAGACCCTAACGGAGACGATTTAAGTTATACTGTTTCTGATGCTAATTTTGAAATTACAGGTTCTGGAGAATTAAGTTTAATTGAAGGAAAACAATTTGACTATGAAACAAAAACTGAACATAAATTAACAGTGGAAGTTTCAGATGGAGCTAAATCAGCTTCTGCAGAAATCACGATTAATATTACTGATGTAGATGAAAACGAGGCGCCAGTTATAGAAAATCAAACATTTACGGTTGCTGAAGATATTTTATCTGCTGACATTATAGGAAAAGTTGTAGCTACTGATGATATTACAGGAACTAGATTAAAATTTGTTATGAAAGCAGATGCCGATAACTTATTTAGAATCTTTGATAATGGTACCTTGTATTTAATTGATGGTAAGAAATTAGATTATGAAACGAAAACAAGTCATACAATAACCGTTGAAGTTTCTGATGGAGAAAAAACAGCAACTGCTGATATAACTATTAAAGTTACTGATGTTGTTGAAGGTGCAGTAGTTAATATACCAGATACAAATTTTAAAGAATTTTTAGTTGGAAACAATTCAATAAATACTAACAGAGATACAGAAATTCAAGTTAGTGAAGCGGAGTCATATACAGAAGTTTTGAATTTAGGGGGTAAAAATATTAGAGATCTTACAGGTATAGAGTACTTCACTAACATAACCCAATTATGGATTTTTGATAATAAGTTAACAACTATAGACTTATCAAAAAATGTAAAATTAAAAAAACTATATACATATAATAATACGCTAACAAGCTTAAATTTATCAAAAAATATTCTTTTAGAAGAACTTTATTGCCATCGTAGTGGCTTAGAAAATTTAAATATTACAACCAATACTAAGTTACGAAAACTAATATGTTATGGTAATTTTATTACAAATATTAACCTAGCTAATAATTTAGAATTAGAGTATATAGATTTGTCTGATAATAAGTTAACAAGTATAGATGTTGCTCAAAATATAAAGTTAAAAAGTTTAGTATCAAGAAAAAACAGCATTACTGAACTTGATATAACTAAAAATTCACTATTAGAGTTACTGTATATTAGATCTAACAATATAACATCATTAAACCTTAATAATAATGCAGAGTTAACTAGTTTAGAGCTTTTAGATAATAAACTAACATCATTAGATGTTTCAAAAAATTTAAAAATGAGTTACTTGTCTTGTGGTGGTAATTTTATAACAAACTTGGATCTTAGTAATAATAAACTATTAAAAAATTTACAAGCGGCTAATAATCAACTTACATCTATTACTTTACCAGAAAGTTCTAGTTTAGAAGATATCTATTTATCTCAAAATAAATTAACAACCATAGATGTTTCAAAGATTGATAAATTAAGAACATTTAAACTGGATGAAAATGAATTAACCTCTGTAAACTTATCTAATAATGCTTCATTATCTCATGTCATTCTTTACAATAACAAAAATTTAACAAAAATAAATGTTGCTAATGGAAATAATGCAGCTATAAATAGCTTTGTAGTAACTAATAACCCCAATTTAACTTGTATTCAAATAGATTCAGGTTTTACACCAGATACAACAAAATGGGCTATAGATAATGGAGTTGCTAAGTATAGTTATACGGCTTGTCCATAAAGTTTATTAATTTGCTATAACATAAAAAGAGAGGTGGTTTTATCACCTTTCTTTTTATTTTTAATCTATTTACGTAGAAAAGGTATTTTATAAATTCTACTCAATCCATTAGGGTTTGAATTCAAGTAATTGTTAAACTCTTTTAAGGTCATTTTTTTGGGAAGTACTTTAGCAACGGAAGAAGGGTTAGAGGTAAAATACAAAGTATTGGTTTGTAAATCAACAAACGGACAGTAGTCTAATTTATTAGAATTAGCAGATGACAAATGACTAGCAGGTAACCATTCGTTATTACCTCCTTTTTTACTTATGTATAAATCACCTCTTCCTAAATCATCTTTTCTACCGTAAGAAGTAAAAATGATAAAACTTTCATCAGGTGCAACGAAGGCATTAAACTCATATTTCTCAGAATTTACTCCAGAATCAAGAGGAATTGGTTTAGTATAAACACTATTGATAAGTCTACTCACATAAATGTCTTCTTTACCTTTAGAATTTTCGTATTCAGCAGTGAAAAACAAA
Organism: Tenacibaculum sediminilitoris; assembly: GCF_964513795.1. Classification (NCBI taxonomy): domain Bacteria; kingdom Pseudomonadati; phylum Bacteroidota; class Flavobacteriia; order Flavobacteriales; family Flavobacteriaceae; genus Tenacibaculum; species Tenacibaculum sediminilitoris. The sequence goes on from NZ_CAZEQR010000004.1 coordinate 82,686, forward strand.
TCACCTTTTTCAGTTACTGAAGGATAAAATTCATTCGCAGAAGTATTAATTGTAGAACCTATATTTATAGGGTTAGACCAATTGTCAGACAGAGACTTTCGTGTTACATACCAAATATCCATGTCTTTCTTTACCTCCCCAGAGTCATTGTTTTTTCTATTAGAAGCAAAGAAAAGCTTCAATCCATCAGGAGATAAAAAAGGTTCTAAGTCTTTATATTGACCTGAAAAGCTAACAACTTCAGGTTTTTGCCATTTGTTGTTTACTTTTTTAGAGTAGGCAATAAAAGAGTACTCCTTTAAATAACTTTCAACAGTAAAATAAAACTCATTTTCATTTTTACTCATTGAAAAATCTCTAACATTAGGTAATCCATTAAACAATTCAGGTAGAAATAATTTAGGACTTTGTGAAAAACTAAAGCAAGAAATAAATAAAAACAGAAACCCAATTTTTTTCATAAGAACTATTGTTTAAGAGTTTCACAATTAGCTCTACGTCTCATGTCAACTAAGTAAATTATTTCCCATTTTCCATTATTATTAAAAAGTTGAAAAGAATTTGCTCCACAATGACTAAACTTTCCGTTTAAATAAAACTCATAAGGAATCCAAACAGAAGCTAGATTCCCATCAATTTTGACGTCCCAAGACAATAGTTTTTCTAAATAAGTATGTTCAGCTTTTTTATTAGCAATACTAGTTAGTAGTTTTGTTTTACTTTCTGTAACCAATATTTTTTTACCACCTTTATCAGTATGAGTAGTTTGAATATGTATTGCAGAATTAAGAGTAGAACTTACTAAAGTACTATCTCCTTTGTGAAGTCCTTCAAAAAAAATCTCAATAGTGTTTTCAATAGCTTTCTTTTCTGAATTTTCTTGTGCATTAACTATTGTTGAAAGAATAAAAACAATTAGTATGGTGATTATTTTTTGCATATTAGTTTGATTTTTGGTAGGTAAAACTATTAAAAAAATAAACAGATAAAACTTAATTAACAGAAGATTAACGAGGCTAAAAAAAGTAAAAAACGAAACGCTTATAGATCTATAATAAATAAAACCATTTAATAATTATGTATTTTTACAATCCATAAAACAAAAGAAATGTCAGTAGCAAAAAAACAATATAAAAGAATTACCACTAAATCTCTTGTTGAAATGAAAGCAAATAGAGAGAAAATCTCAATGCTTACAGCTTATGACTATACCATGGCAAAAATCGTTGATGGTGCAGGTATAGATGTGATTTTAGTAGGTGATTCAGCATCAAATGTAATGGCAGGTCATGAAACTACATTACCTATTACATTAGACCAAATGATTTATCATGCAAGTTCAGTGGTAAGAGGAATTGATCGTTGCCTAGTGGTTGTTGATTTACCTTTTGGTAGCTATCAATCAGACCCCAAAGAAGCATTACGCTCAGCTATTCGAATAATGAAAGAAAGCGGAGCACACTCAATAAAACTAGAAGGAGGAAAAGAAGTAAAAGACTCAATTAAAAGAATTTTAAATGCTGGAATACCTGTAATGGGACATTTAGGGTTAACACCACAGTCTATTTATAAATTTGGAACATACACGGTAAGAGCAAAAGAAGAAGAAGAGGCTGAAAAATTAATCCAAGATGCTTTAATGCTAGAAAGAATAGGTTGTTTTGCTATTGTTTTAGAAAAAGTGCCTGCTAAATTAGCTCAAAAAGTAGCAGAAGCATTAACAATTCCAGTTATTGGTATTGGCGCAGGAGCAGGAGTAGATGGACAAGTATTAGTAACTCACGATATGTTAGGGATGACACACGAATTTAACCCTCGTTTTTTACGTAGATATTTAGATTTATATACTGAAATGACCAAAGCGTTTGAACAGTATATTACTGATGTAAAAAAACAAGATTTTCCAAACGAAGACGAACAATATTAATAAAAAAGTCTTCCTTAGGAAGACTTTTTTGTTTTAGAATATATTTTAAAAATGAAAATACTTCATTTAGATACCAATCACCCTCTTTTAATAAATAAACTAAAGAATTTAGGTTTTGATAATTATGAGGATTATAGCTCTTCAAAATCAGAAATTGAAACAAAAATCCACCAATATGACGGAATTATTATCCGTAGTAGATTTACTATTGATAAACAACTTTTAGATAAAGCAGCAAATCTTAAATTTATAGGACGTGTTGGAGCTGGTTTAGAAAATATTGACTGTGATTATGCTGAACAGAAAGGAATATACTTAATTTCAGCACCAGAAGGGAATAGAAATGCTGTAGGAGAACATACGTTAGGAATGTTACTTTCTTTATTTAATAAGCTTAATAAGTCGGATAAAGAAGTTAGAAAAGGAAAATGGCTTCGTGAAGAAAATAGAGGGATAGAACTAGATGGAAAAACTGTTGGAATCATCGGTTACGGAAATATGGGAAAAGCCTTCGCTAAAAAACTCAGAGGTTTCGATGTAGAAGTAATTTGCTATGATATTAAACCAAATGTTGGTGATGAAAATTGTACGCAAGTTTCCTTAAAAGAGCTACAAGAAAAAGCTGATGTGTTGAGTTTGCATACCCCCCAAACAGAACTTACGTTGAATATGATAAATAGTAAGTTCATTAGTAATTTTTCTAAGTCTTTTTGGTTATTTAATACCGCTAGAGGAAAATCGGTAGTGACAAAAGATTTAGTAGTAGCTTTACAGTCAGGAAAAATTTTAGGAGCAGGATTAGATGTGTTAGAGTACGAAAAAAAATCCTTCGAAAATTTATTTACAGATAAAGAAATGCCAAAAGCATTTAAATACTTAATTCGTGCTGAAAACGTGTTACTTTCTCCTCATGTTGCAGGTTGGACTATAGAAAGTAAAGAAAAACTAGCACAGACTATTGTAGATAAAATCAAAATAAAATTTTGCTAACTTGTAGCTTCAAATTCATGAAATATCAAATACGAAGCATCTACAATAGAAGAATACATTAGTCAATTACCACATGAAAGGCAAGAAGTAGTAAAAAAACTACAAACAGTTATTCGTAAAAGCTTGCCTAAAGGATTTGAAGAAGGAATCAATTATAATATGATTGGTTATTATGTTCCGCACTCAAAATATCCTGATGGTTATCATTGCAATCCTAAATTACCACTTCCTTTTATGAATTTGGCTTCGCAAAAAAACTCAATCAATCTATATCATAGCGGCATTTATGCTAAAAAAGAATTATATGATTGGTTTGTAGCAGAATATCCTAAATATTCGAAAAGAAAACTAGATATGGGAAAAAGCTGTATTCGTTTTAAAAAGTTAGATGATATTCCATATGAATTAATTACTGAATTATGTGCAAAAATGACTGTGAATGAATGGGTTTCTATTTACGAATCAGTCGTAAAAAAGAAATAAAATGAAGAAAAAAGGTAAAGTAATAGGAATAGGAGGAGTTTTTTTTAAAACAGAAGACCCGAAAGCAACGAAAGATTGGTATAAAAATAACTTAGGTTTTAATACAGACGATTGGGGTTGTACTTTTTGGTGGAAAGATAATGAAGGTAAAAATGCTTCAACACAATGGAGTCCGTTTGCAAAAGATACAAACTATTTTGAGCCGTCTAAAAAAGACTTTATGTTTAACTATCGAGTAGAAAATTTGGAAGAGTTGTTGAAAGAGTTGAAAGAAAATGGCGTTACGGTCATGGATAAAGTAGAAGAGTACGATTATGGAAAGTTTGGATGGATTGTAGATTTAGACGGAAATAAAATTGAGTTATGGGAACCAAAAGACGAAGCTTTTTCATAAATTTAGCACGGTTAAAAATAAAAAAATAAAAAAATGAATGTAATTGATGAAAATGGGAATACGGTTCCTAATCAAGAAAGTAAACGTGTATTAGCGGGTGTTTTAGCTATTTTAATAGGTTCAATAGGAGTACATAAGTTTATCTTAGGATACACTAAAGAAGGTATTATACAAATAATTGTTTCAATTATAACTTGTGGATTTGCTGGAATTATTCCTTTTATTGAAGGAATTATCTATTTAACAAAATCTGATGAAGAATTTATCCAAACATACCAAGTAAACCAAAGAGGTTGGTTTTAAACCCCTTTTTATAATATTTTTATTATGTCAGAAGAAAAAAATAAAAAAGATAGCTTAAACGAAGGTATAGATAAAGCTAAAGAAGTTATGGACAACGTAACAGAAAAAGCTAGTGAGTTAGCTGGAGATGCAGGTGAACATTTTGTTGACATAGTAGAGGATGTAAAAGAAAAAGTTGAAGAAATTATTTCTGACGAAAATATTCAAAAAGCTAAAGTCAAAGCAAATGAAATAGCAGAGGAAGCTAAAGAAGTGTTAGAAGACCTAACAGAAAAAGCATCGGAAGTTGTAGGAGAAGTTAGTGAACATACAGTTGATTTTGTTGAGGAAGCTAAAGAAGAATTTAAAGAGCCTTTGAAAAAAGCTAAAAACTTTTTTCAAAGGCTCTTTGGAAAATAAAGATAAAAAAGCACCAACAGGTGCTTTTTTTATGAGGTAATATTATTTGCTTTATTTGTTCTAAGAATCGCTTGTTCGTTTTTCCAATCAATCCACTTTTGTCCTTTAATACGGCGCATAACATTATCTATTGTACGCATAATAAAAACATTATAAACAGCCTTTCCTAAATTTTTAGGATTACGGGCAATGGCTCGTAAACTCATAGAAAAACCAGGAGTCACATAACGCATATAGTGCCAATACCCTTCAGGTATATACAACACATTACCATGTTCAAGTTCAGTAACATAACCTTTAGCATTTTTAAGTGCAGGCCACTTCTCAAAATCAGGATTGTTAAAATCAATATCCTCTCGAGTAATTAATGAGTGAGGAATTTTATACAAGAACTTATTCTGCTTTTGATCAAACAAAATACATTTCTTTTTACCTTCAAAATGAAAGTGAAAAATGTTAGCCAAATCAATATCATAATGCATAAACGTATATGAATCACGTCCTCCAAAAAATAACATTGGTAACCCTTTCATTAAGCGTAAACCAAAATCAGGAAAAGTAAAATCTTTTTGTAGCTGTGGAACTTCCTTTAAAATATTCCATAAAAAAATTCTAAATTTAGTAGGCTTATGCTTCAGTAACTCCACATACTCACTCATTTTCATAGTTGCATGAGGTTCATTAAAACCATCTTTATAATCTACAGGCCTATCATCGTATAGAGGAACCATTTTATCTCCAGCAACCTTCTTCATATACTCTAAAGACCATTTGTTATAAGCTGGCCAATCTTCAATAAAACGTTTAACAACCACAGGTTTTTGTGGTTTAAAATAATTTTTGATAAAGTCTTTTTTGGTTATGGTTTCTACTCTATCTATTTCTTGTAACTGTAATCCCATACATCCAATTTTTCAAGAAGCAAAGTTAAGAAAATGTTAGGACGTTTTTATTCTTAAATTTGTGCTATAAATGTTAAAAAATGATAGAGCTATCAGAGACCTTTTGGAATAATAAATATTTAACAAATAAAACAGGTTGGGATTTAGGAAAAATTTCGAACCCTTTAAAAGAATATTTTGACCAATTAGAAAATAAAAATCTAAGAATTTTAATTCCAGGTGGAGGAAATTCATACGAAGCGGAATATTTATTTAATAAAGGATTCAAGAATGTTTTTGTAGTTGATATTGTTGAAAAACCTTTAAAAAGAATTTTAAATAGAGTTCCTAACTTCCCGAAGGAAAATTTAATTCATACGGATTTTTTTAAATTAGAAAATGTTTTTGATTTAATTATAGAACAAACTTTTTTCTGTGCTATTAATCCTGAATTGCGACTAGAGTATGCACAAAAAACACATGAATTACTTGCTGAAAAAGGGAAAATAGTTGGATTGTTATTTGATGCTAAATTAAATGATAATCATCCTCCTTTTGGAGGTAGTAAACAGGAATATGAGCATTACTTCATGCCCTATTTTATAGGAAGTATGCAGCCTTGTTATAACTCATCAGAAAGTAGAAAAGGCATGGAGTTATTTATTAAAATGATAAAAAAATAGCTGTCAATTTAATTGACAGCTATTTTTTTAGACTAAGCTCTTACTTCTTTAGCTTCTTGTTTTTTTTGTTCGTTACGTTCAATTTTATGATCGGGTCTTGTCCATTTTGGTTTTTCACCTAATGATTGATATTTAGAGTTTCCTGCTTCTACTGATTCTCTTTGTTCGTGTTTAAAGAAAGGTTTTTGTGTGTTTAACCCTAAGTCTTCAAACATTTTCATGTCTTCGTTAATATCAGGGTTTGGAGTAGTTAATAACTTATCTCCTGCAAAAATTGAATTAGCCCCTGCAAAGAAACACATCGCTTGCCCCTCTCTACTCATTTGCGTTCTACCTGCTGATAAACGTACTTGTGAGTCTGGTAATACAATACGAGCAGTAGCTACCATACGAACCATTTCAAAAATGTTTACTGGAGGTTGCTCTTCTAACGGAGTTCCTTCAACAGCTACTAAAGCATTAATAGGAACAGATTCAGGATGTGGAGAAAAACGTGTTAAGGTTTCTAACATTCCAGCTCTGTCTTCTAATGATTCTCCCATACCAATAATACCCCCAGAACAAACAGTTACATTTGTTTTACGTACATTTTCAATAGTATCTACTCTATCTTTAAAGGAACGAGTAGAAATTACATCATCGTAATAATCTTCTGAAGTATCAATATTATGGTTGTAAGCATATAAACCAGCTTCAGCTAAACGCTTTGCTTGGTTTTCGGTAACCATACCTAAGGTACAGCACACTTCCATATCTAGTTTATTAATGGTACGTACCATTTCTAATACTTGGTCAAACTCTGGTCCGTCTTTTACATTTCTCCAAGCTGCCCCCATACAAACTCTTGATGAGCCACCTTCTTTTGCTCGTAACGCTTGTGCTTTTACTTGGTTTACCGTCATCAAATCATTTCCTTCAACATTGGTGTGATAACGTGCTGCCTGCGGACAATATCCACAGTCTTCAGAACATCCACCAGTTTTTATAGAAATTAATGTACTTACTTGTACTGTGTTTGGGTCGTGATATTTTCTATGCATAGTTGAAGCTTCATATAAAAGCTCCATTAAAGGCTTATTATATACTTCTAGAATTTCCTCTTTCGTCCAATCGTGTCTAATTTCGTTCATAAATTCGAGTTGTTTGTTGGGGTAAAAATAAAAAATTCCGCTACGAAAGCGGAATTTTATCAGTTTTTATTTTCTTAGGAAGGAGAATCACCTTCGTCTATTACTTTGGAGTTATCGTTTGGAAGTTCTTTCCCTTTTAAATAGTCAGGTAATTGCATACCAGCCATGTTAAACATTTCTTGTAATGGAGGTACTGCATTGTACATTCCAGAAATAAAGTTTGAAGTAGATGTTTTTCCATCTTTACCTCCACCATTTTCCCAAACGGTAACTTTATCAATCTTAATATTTTTAATTGCTTCAGATTGTAATTTTACCAATTCAGGTAATTTATCAGCAATTAATAATAAAGCAGCGTTTTGAGAGTCATTACCAGCAGCCTGAACTATTTGATCTAAACCAGCTGCTTGTTTGGTTAATACTTCATATAACCCTTGAGCCTCAGCTTGTGCTTTAAATAAAATAGCATCTGCTTCTCCTTTTGCTTTTCTACGAATTCTTTCAGCTTCAGCTTCGGCATCAATTTCTACCTTTCGTTTATCAATTTCAGCAGGAACAATTATATCTGCCATTTGTGAAGAACGTTCTCTTTCTGCTCTGGCAATTTCTGCTTCTTTTTCGGCAGCATACGATTCTTCTAAAGCTTTTGCAGATTGTACTTTTTCAGAAGCAATAGCTACTCTTTCCGCCTCAGCCTCTCTTTGACGACGTAAAGAATCAGAGTTTGCAACAGCAATTTTTGCAGTGTTTTCTCCATCTACAGCTTGTGCATTAGCGGCAGCTACTTGAGTTCTTTCATCCTGTACAGCATTTGCTTCACCAATAGAACCATCTCTATTTTTTTCAGCAACAGATTTACGAGCGGCGTTGATTGCATGAGCAGCAGCTTCTTTACCTAATGCTTCGATATACCCTGATTCATCAACAATATCAGTAATGTTAACGTTAATTAATTTTAAACCAACCTTTTTTAATTCAGATTCTACGCTTTGTGATATGTTGGTTAAAAATTTGTCTCTGTCAGAATTAATTTCTTCAATATCCATAGAAGCAACCACTAAACGTAACTGACCAAAAATGATTTCTTTGGCTAATTCTTGAATATCGTTCATTGCTAAACCAAGTAAACGTTCAGCAGCGTTTTGCATTACTCCTGGCTCAGTAGAAACCCCAATGGTAAAACGAGAAGGAACATTTACACGAATATTTTGTTTAGAAAGTGCATTTACCAGGTTTACTTCAATAGAAATTGGTGTTAAGTCTAAAAATTCATAGTCCTGAATTACGGGAAAAATAAATGCAGCACCACCGTGAATACATTTAGCAGATTGTCCGCCACCAACTTTACCATACACAACTAAAATTCTATCGGAAGGACATCTTTTATAGCGCTTAACTAAGGTAATTAGTAAAATGAAAACAAATAGAATAGCAATAACGAGTCCGATAGGACCTGCAAAACCATCAATTTGTAATAATGTAAGTTTAAACATAGTCAATTTTTATTTTAGAGATTCAACAATTAATATTCCGTTTGGAGTTACTTCAGTAACTTTAATAACTATTCCTTGTGTTAAGTCGGTATCACTATCTGTCAAGGCGTCTAGTTCACGAAGTGAGTTTTGTACTTTAATATGTACTTTACCCATTTTAGAGCGATTAGCTCCTATGGTTAAATACACTTCACCAATTTGATTTAGTGCATTTTTCATCTTTAAGGTTCCACTATCTGTCAATTTACTAATGTAGTAGAATAGGGTAGCCATAATAGTCATCATTAACAACCCGCAGATAACAGAAATAAAAAGTGTGGTTATATTTGAATATCCAGCGTCCATACTAGCAATACCACTCCATCCAAAAATGGTAAAAAAAGCAACCATATTTTTAAAGGTGAAAAATTGAAATCCAGCACCAGTATCGGCATCTATTTCAGTATCAATATCACCAATATCATCAGTGTCGGCACCTATAAAACTTCCAATAAGCACAAACACGAAAATTAGTGTAAATATACCTGCTATTCCCCAGTAAACTTGTTGAAAAGAGGTTAATTCAGAAAACCATTCCATCATAAAGCAATTATTTAAGTGAGTGACTAAAAGTATATAAAAACCCTGAAATTGGCAATTTTTATTTTGTAATTAAAACAGAAACCGCATTTCCTCCAAAACCAACGGCATTTACTAATATTTTATTGAGTTTTTTAGGAGCTTGTTGAGGTTTAGCAAAAGGAACGTCAATGAATTGTTGGTGCTGTAACATTAGTACGGCTAACTCTAAACTTAACAAGCCAGAAGCACCAAACGTATGACCTAGTTTCCATTTATTGGTAGTTAAAAACGGAGTTTTGTTACAAAATATTTTTTGAATCGCATTAATTTCTGATTGATCTCCTTTAATTGTTCCAGGTGCATGCATTACAATCGCATCAACTTCATCAGGAGAAATTGTGGCTAAAGCCATTTTCATTGATTTTTGAAAACATTCAGCATCCGTAGTCACTGAGGTATTGTGTTTTAATACTTCCGTTGCATATCCAACCCCTTCAATAAAAGCTAAAGCATTTTTATTTTTCCCTCTTTCCAAACAAAATACTGAAGCTCCTTCTCCTAATACCATGGTGTTTTTGGTTTTGTTTAGGTCAAAAGCTTTACAAGGGTATTCATCATTTTCTCTAGCGTATACTTTTAACGCTTGCATTTGAGCAATAGTAAAATCAGTTAGAGAAGCTTCGCTAGCGCCAATCATAAATTTTTCTGACATTCCCGATTGTAACCAAGCCACTCCATTAAGTAATGAATGCAACCCTGTGGAACAAGTAATAGAATGTGAGATTTCTGGTCCGTTACTCTGTAAATCATGTGCAATCCATGAGGAAATATTCCCTAAAGTAGTGGTTGGAGAGCTTAGCGTAGATGATTTACCTGTTGACAAAAACTCCTTATGATATTTTTCAAATAAAGAAGTAGCACCCCGAGAAGAACCTATATTAATTCCGAAGTTATCAGAAGCTTTCCAATTGGTCTGCTCCATTGCTTTTCTAGCAACAAACAACGTGTATAAAACAGATGGATCTAAGTTTTTATATTTATTATCTGAGTTTTTAACATCTTCAACAGCGTGTTTGTCCTCAGCAGTTAATTGTGCTACCCAAGTTTTAAAGCCATCAAACTCTTTTAAGGTTAAAAAGTGATGGTTGTTTAGATAGTTCTCCCATATTTTTTCAGGAGTACTTCCCAAGGCTGAAACAGATGCAAATGATGTTATTGAGATAAGTTCTTTCAACACTATAAAATTTCAGCAAAAATAAAGGTAAAATCAAGTATTCTAAAGAAAATCAAAATATTTATCTTGGTGGAAAATTTAACTATGATTAAAAAAATCAAAATAAAACTAATATTACTAGAACTGATAGCTCTAGTTTTTGTTGTAAATGGTTTACAAAGGATATATATAGCGGCTCAAGGAGTAAAATATGATGCTTTAGCAGCTGGAAACTTGAAAAAACTAGAGTTATTAATACAACCAGAAAGCATAGGACAATTTATTGCGAATAGAGTATTTTGGACTTTTGGTATTATTTTATGTCTAATTTTTATAGTAGGATTAATAAATTGGAAAAACCAGATTGAAATAATGAATTCAATCATACTTTTAATACTAGTATTAGGAATTTCATGCACAGGTTTTTTCTTTGATGGATTCGTGAATCAATATTTAAATTACTTCTGTGGATTATTTAGTGAAAGTTATGAGGTTGCATTTGGAATAGGTGGAGTTATACTTTTCATTATAGGAGTTGGATTTTTCTTGAAAGCGATGAGTTTAAATAAAAATTTTTTAACAATAAAAAATGAAGTGTTATGAGCGAACAAGGACAAAAAAGTTGGTTTGGAAGAAACTGGTTATGGTTTATACCATTAACAGGATGTTTAGGGTTTATTTTATTGATTGTTTTAGGTGTGGGAGCAGTATTTTTTGGGGTGTCGAAAATAATGACAAGTTCTACTCCTGTTGAATATGCTATTGAACAGGCATCTAAAAATGAAATAGTAATTAAAAACTTAGGAGAGCCAATTGAAAAATACGGAATCCCATCAGGAAATATTTCTCTTAAAAATGATGATGGAAATGTAGATTTTTCTATCCCTATAAGAGGAAATAAAGGAAAAGAAACTCTTGTAGTTAGAGGAATTAAGGTAGATGGGGAATGGATTTATGAAGATTTATACGTTCATATTAAAGAAACTCAAGAAGAGATTAATTTATTAGAAAAGGAAAAAGTTCTAGAGATTATCTAGAACTTTTTCAATAGTTGTATATATTTTTTCAAGTTGCTCTTGCGTAATTACGTAAGGTGGTTGAATGTAAACAGTGTTACCCAGCGGACGCAAGAAGACTCCTTCATCCATAAAAGATTTTAAAAGTTGGTCACGAAGCGATCCATAACGACCAGAATTGGTGTTTAAATCAATAGCTAAAATGACGCCTTTACATCTTGTAGTGTCTACTTTTGGGTGATTTTCTATCTTTTCAGAAAAAGACGTATTAGAGGTTGCAATAAATTGGATATTGTCTTGAATCTCTTTGGTTTGTAATAACTCAATACTTGCCAATGCAGCACTACAAGCTATTGGATTTGCAGAATAGGTATGGCAATGAAAAAAACCTTTAGCAATATCGTTGTCTAAAAATGCAGTATAAATTTCTTCAGTACATGAAGTAATTGACATAGGAACCAATCCGGCTGTCAACGCTTTACTTAAGCATATAATGTCTGGTTTGGTAGCAATTTCATCAGAAGCAAAATGATTACCAGTTTTTCCGAAACCAGTCATCACTTCATCAGCAATAGTTAAAATGTTATTTTCTTTACAAATTGCTAAGATGCTATTCAAATCTTCAGCTTTGTGAATTTTCATTCCAGCAGCTCCTTGAACTAAAGGTTCGTAAATAAATCCGGCAACTTTATTCTCTGAAATTATTTGTTGTAATTGTTTCGAAATAATTTCGTTGTTTTCTCCATTCGGAACAGGAATACGTTGAATATTCATTAAAAAATCTTCAAATGGACCGTTATACACTGATAATCCAGAAACAGACATAGCTCCAAACGTATCACCATGAAATCCGTCTTCAAAAGCAATAAAGGTAGTACGCTTCTCACCTTTATTAAAATAGTACTGTAACGCCATTTTAATACCAGCTTCTACAGCAGTAGAACCATTATCGTTAAAGAAAATTCTATTTTGATTTTTAGGAAGAATTTTAATCAATTCTTCTGATAACTTCACCGCTGGTTCATGTGTAAAATCACTAAACATTATTTGATCTAAGGTTTGCATTTGATTGTAAACTCGACTCGTAATAAAATCGTTACAATGCCCAAACATGCAGGTATACCAAGACGAAATAGCATCGATATATTCGTTACCATTTTCGTCGGTTAGTAAGCAGCCTTTTGCCTTTACAATTCCTAAACTATTTGGGTGTGTTTGGTGTTGTTTTAGCGGATGCCATAGATGTTTTTTATCTCTTTCGGTTAAGGTCATAAATTTTCTCTGAATTTATCTGCGTATTCTTTAATTACATTTTTATCAAAATATGGTTCTTCTTCAATACGTCCAATTACGGGAATAGTTGTCATTTTTTTGATAATATCTTCGGTGGTTTTATGTTCATCCCCAGAAAAAATTAATGAGACATCAAAGCCCTTTTCTTTTAATAAGTTAACTGTTAGTAAGGTGTGGTTTATGCTTCCTAAATAATGACGAGAAACTACAATAACTTTGTAGTTAGGTTTGATAATATCTAACAAGGTGTTTTCATCATTTAAAGGAACCAACAAGCCTCCAGCTCCTTCAATGACTAAATGATTTTTTATTGAAGGTTCTTTTATGTTGTCAATTTCAATGGTAATTCCATCAATTTCAGCAGATGAATGCGGACTCATAGGGGTTTGTAAAGCATATGAATTTGGGTGAAAAACAGTTTTTGAGTTTGAAATTAGTTTCTCAACTTTATAAGTATCGGAATAGTTTAAATCACCTGACTGAATGGGTTTCCAATAATCAGCTTCTAATGCTTCGGTTATAATAGCAGAAGCAACAGTTTTACCTACTTCTGTAGATATTCCTGTGATAAAATATTTTTTCATTTAAAAATTGTTTTGCAGTCGTTACAGATAAATTTTCTACTTTCAAAAAAAGGAAAGAGCATAAAAAAGATGTTCTTACGTTGTATATCGGCAACTAAAATTTTTGTTGAATTGCAGGTGGGGCAATGAATATTATTTCCATTTTCATCTTTTGTGTAATTTCTTATTTCATTATAAATAGTAACAGCTTTTTCTAAATCATTATTATGTACGAGTAATTTCACCCCTCCAATTGCTTGACTAATTAAAGGGTCAGAGTCAATTGTTTTTTCATCCATTAGTACAGTTCTAATATCTTCTGACTCTAATTTTGCTTTTACTACTTGTGCTTCAGTAGAGTATTCGAATGTCGCTAAAATGGTGTGACTATCTTGCATCGTATTTTTTAAACAAAAGTAGCAAGGTTCTCTAAAACATTAGTAATTTCTTCTTTAGAATTGTAAGAATGCAAGCAAAAACGTAAGCGTTCTTGATGAGCAGGGACTGTTGGTGGTAAAATAGGTTTTACATCAAATCCCTTTTGTTGTAATTGTAGAGCAATGTTTTTTACGTGTTTATTTCCAGAAAAAATACAACAATGAATGGCTGAATTACTCTTAATAAAATTTAATTGAAGCCTGTTCGACTCTTTAATAAAATGTTGAATGTTTTGCAGAAGTAACTCTTGGGAATTATTAATAATCAATTCCTTATAAGCAATTTTTATAGTAGCTAATGAATGAGGAGATAATCCGGTAGTATAAATGAAACTGCGCGCAAAATTAATAAGGTATTGCTGTAGTTGCCTACTTCCTAAGATTGCAGCACCATGGCATCCTAAGCCTTTCCCGAAGGTTACGATTCGTGCAAAAACGCTATTTTCTAATTGTAACTCTTGAATCAGCCCTAAATTAAAAACACCTAAAGCATGTGCTTCATCCACTATTAAATGTACATTATCGTGTTTGTTAATTACTTCTGACATTGTTGCCAAATCGGGAGAGTCTCCGTCCATTGAAAAAACAGACTCTGTAACTACATAAATTTCTGATTTATTATCTTGAGCAAAACGAAGGAGTTTTTCTTTTAAATCTTTTATGTTGTTATGTTTAAACTTAAATGATTTTGCATTAGATAGTTGAATTCCGTCTCGTATTGAGGCGTGAATAAGTTCGTCGTATAAAATAATATCACCACGTTGAGGTAGAGAAGCAAAAAAACCAATATTGGCATCGTAACCTGAATTAAAAATGAGAGCTGTTTCAGTATTGTGAAGTTTTGCTAGCTGCTTTTCAACTATTATATATAATTCATGGTTTCCAGAAAGTAAACGAGAACCAGTTGCTCCATTAACTTTGAGTTTATTATTAGTTAAAAACTGATGGGTTTTATTAAAAATAACTTCAGATTTAGCAAAACCTAAATAATCGTTTGAAGAGAAATCAACGAGTGAATTTTTTTCACCAAGTGTTCTAAGGGAGTTCTGTGTAACCCTTTGTGTAAGTTTTTGATATAGTTTTTTAGGAAAATGCATGGTGTAAAAATAAAAAAAGACTTACAACATTGTAAGTCTTTTTTGCTCCCCCTCTTGGACTCGAACCAAGGACCCTCTGATTAACAGTCAGATGCTCTAACCAACTGAGCTAAGGAGGAATGTTCTTTTAGAACAATATATGTATGTTGTAGAAATTATCGGCTTCTACCTTGCCTTTGCTCCCCCTCTTGGACTCGAACCAAGGACCCTCTGATTAACAGTCAGATGCTCTAACCAACTGAGCTAAGGAGGAATTTAAAATACATGTGTCTTAAAATGCGAGTGCAAATTTAAGGGGTTTTTTTATATCTGCAAATTATTTTTAATAAAAAGTGTGTGTATTTTTTTTTATTTCTGAATTTCAATAAATTATTACCCATAAAAATTATTTTTAATAAAAATTAATACTCGTTAAATAGTTTAAAATTAGACTAAAAAGGAATGGTGTTTTTCGTAAAAGTTGTACTTTTGTCACCATTATTCTTATAGATAGAAAAGTATAACAAAATATATGGACAAGTTTTCGTTCTTAAACGCAGCACATGCAGGTTTTATAGGTGATTTGTATGAACAATATCAAAAAAACCCTGATGCAATAGAACCAAGTTGGAGAAGTTTTTTTCAAGGGTATGATTTGGCTAATGAGAATTATTCATTAACAGATGAAGAAGTTTCAGCAGAAATCCCTGAAGAAGTACATAAAGAATTTTTGGTAATCGATTTAATTAATGGATATCGTACTAGAGGACATTTGTTTACCAAAACAAACCCAGTAAGAGAAAGAAGAACATATACCCCAACATTAGATATTGAGAATTTTGGGTTAGATCAATCAGATTTATCCAAAGTTTTTAGTGCTGGAGAAATTTTAGGCATAGGACCTAAAAGTTTAGCAGAAATTATAACGTATTTAAAAACGGTATTTTGCGAAAGTATTGGGGTAGAGTATATGTATGTACGAAATCCAGAAGAGTTAAAGTGGTGGAATGAGCGTTTGAATAAAAACGCAAACCATCCTAGTTATGATGTAGTTTCTAAGAAGTATATTCTTACAAAACTCAACCAAGCATCAACCTTTGAAAGCTTTTTACAAACAAAGTATGTAGGGCAAAAACGATTCTCTGTGGAAGGAGGTGAAACGTTAATCCCAGGAGTAAGTGTAGCGTTAAGAGATGCGGCTGAGAAATATGGAGTAGAAGAGTGTGTGTTAGGAATGGCACACCGTGGACGTTTGAATACTTTAGTAAACATTTTCAAAAAGCCTGTTCGTGATTTATTTAGCGAGTTTGAAGGTAAAGATTTTGAAGACCAAGAAATTGATGGAGATGTAAAGTACCATTTAGGTTTAACGTTAAGTAAGGCGTATCAAGGTGGGCAAAAAATGAAGATGAATTTAGTTCCTAATCCATCTCACTTAGAAACAGTAGATGCTGTTGCAGAAGGTATTGTTAGGGCTAAAATAGACAAAGATTACGAAGGGAATGAAAATAAAATACTTCCAATCTTAGTCCATGGTGATGCAGCGATAGCAGGTCAAGGAATTGTATACGAAGTTGTGCAAATGGCACAATTAAACGGATATAAAACAGGAGGTACCATTCATATAGTAGTAAATAATCAAGTAGGTTTTACAACCAATTACTTAGATGCTCGTTCGAGTACTTATTGTACAGATATTGCTAAGGTAACTTTATCACCTGTACTACACGTAAATGCAGATGATGCAGAAGCTGTGTGTCATGCAATGGAAATGGCGGTTGAATATCGTATGAAATTTAATAAAGATATTTTTATTGATTTATTAGGATATCGTAAATATGGGCATAATGAAGGAGATGAACCTCGTTTTACTCAACCTAAGCTATACAAAGCTATTTCTAAGCATAAAAATGCAAGAGAAATTTATGCAAATAAATTAATAGAAGAAGGGAGTATAACAGCAGAGTACTTAAAAGAAATTACAGAAGGATTTAAAAGGCATTTAGAAGTTGAATTTGCTGAATCCAAAAAGAAAGAAACAGCAAAAATTCAAGAATTTATGCCAAATGTATGGGAAGGTTTTGTGCTTAAGCAGTTGCAAGATATGTTGCAACCTGTTGATACAACCTATTCCGTAGAAGATTTAAAAGATATTGCAAGAGTAATCTCAAAAACACCTGAAGGACACAAGTTTGTACGTAAGGCAGAGCGTATCTTAAAAGGGCGTGAAAAAATGGTTTTTGAAGATAACTTGTTAGATTGGGGAACTGCAGAAAACCTAGCGTATGGTACTTTATTAGAAGAAGGTTATGATGTACGTATTTCTGGAGAAGATGTAGAAAGAGGTACATTCTCTCACCGTCATGCAATTATGCGTGATGAAGAAACCTTAGAACGTGTAAACTTATTAAATACAAATTCTAAGAATAAAGGGGAGATGACTATTTATAACTCCCATTTATCAGAATATGGTGTTTTAGGGTTTGATTATGGGTATGCAATGGCAGCTCCAAATACGTTAACAATTTGGGAGGCTCAGTTTGGTGATTTTGCCAACGGAGCACAAATTATGTTCGATCAGTACATTTCTTCAGCAGAAGATAAATGGAAGTTACAAAACGGATTGGTAATGTTATTACCTCATGGATATGAAGGGCAAGGACCAGAGCATTCATCAGGAAGAATTGAACGTTTCTTACAATCATCATCAACGGATAACTGGACTATAGCAAACTGTTCAACACCAGCAAATATGTATCATATTTTGCGTCGTCAAATGAAACGTGATTTTAGAAAGCCATTAATTGTTTTTACACCAAAAAGTTTATTACGTTTACCAAAAGCTGTAAGTTCTATTGAAGATTTAGCAAATGGAACTTTCCAAGAAGTAATAGATGATACTATTGATACTTCTAAAGCTAAGAAAATGGTGTTCTGTACTGGTAAGTTTTATTACGACTTGTTAGAAGAACGTGAAAAATTAGGTAGAGAAGACGTAGCTTTAGTTCGTATAGAGCAATTGTTTCCATTACACAACGATAAAATTAAAGCGGTGATGGACAAGTATCCAAATGTAGAACGTTATGTTTGGGCACAGGAAGAGCCTAAAAATATGGGAGCTTGGAGTTATATGTTAGAACGATTTGAATTGGCTAGATTAGAATGTGCTTCGGAAGAATACCGTTCGGCACCGGCAGCAGGTTCAAGTGCCCGTTTTAAAAGACGTCATCAAGCGATTATAGATAAAGTTTTTGATTAAAAACAAAAAATAATGCGTTAGGGGTTGTAGCAAGCTACCATGTAGCGTGAAAAGCCCGACCCGATAGGGAAACGCCCAAAAAAAGAAATAAAATAATTCAGATATATAAAATTTAGAACTGATGGTTTTAGAAATGAAAGTTCCTTCTCCGGGGGAATCAATTACAGAAGTAGAAATTGCAACTTGGTTAGTTGAAGATGGTGATTACGTTGAGAAAGATCAACCAATTGCTGAAGTAGATTCTGACAAAGCAACGTTAGAATTGCCTGCGGAAGAAAGCGGAATAATCACTTTAAAAGCTGAAGAAGGTGATGCAGTGGCAGTAGGTGCAGTAGTTTGTCATATTGATATGGATGCTACAAAACCAGAAAGAGCTGGAGCAGCTAAAGAGGTAGCACCAAAAACTGAAGAGAAGAAAGAAGCGCCAAAAGCAGAGCCAGCAAAAGAAACGTATGCAACAGGTACTGCATCTCCAGCAGCTAAGAAAGTATTAGCTGAAAAGGGAATGAGTGCATCTGATGTTAAAGGAACTGGTAAAGATGGTCGTGTAACAAAAGAAGATGCTGTAAAAGCAGTGCCTTCAATGGGAACTCCAGGAATGGGGTCTCGCGGTACAGAGCGTAAAAAACTATCAATGTTACGTCGTAAAGTTGCAGAACGTTTGGTATCTGTAAAGAACGAAACAGCAATGTTAACTACGTTTAATGAAGTGAACATGCAGCCAATTTTCGATTTACGTAATGAGTATAAAGAAGGTTTTAAAGCGAAACACGGAGTTGGCTTAGGATTTATGTCTTTCTTTACAAAAGCAGTGGTGCGTGCATTACAGATGTACCCAGCTGTAAACTCTATGATTGATGGTAAAGAAATGGTGTCATTCGATTTTCAAGATATTTCAATTGCAGTATCAGGGCCAAAAGGATTAATGGTTCCTGTTATTAGAAATGCTGAAAACTTAACATTTAGAGGTGTTGAGAGTGAAGTGAAACGTTTGGCAATTCGTGCTCGTGATGGACAGATTACTGTTGATGAAATGACAGGAGGTACATTTACAATTACAAATGGTGGTGTATTCGGTTCTATGTTGTCTACACCAATTATTAATCCACCACAAAGTGCCATTTTAGGAATGCACAATATTGTAAATCGACCAATGGCGGTGAATGGGGAAGTAGTGATTCAACCAATTATGTATGTAGCATTATCGTACGATCATAGAATTATTGATGGAAAAGAGTCTGTTGGATTCTTAGTAGCTGTAAAAGAAGCTTTAGAAAACCCAGTAGAGTTGTTAATGGATAATAATACTACCAAAGCATTAGAAATGTAGTCGAAATTTTCGACTTATAAGTATATAAATCCTGCACTTTTGTGCAGGATTTTAGTTTTTATTTTAACTGTAATACATATTTATTGTGTTCTTTACTCAATCTAGATACAAAAGAGAGCTCTATTATTATAAGAGACAAATTTGCAGAGTATTTACAGTTTGATGTTTTATGGAAGGTTTTTAAGGTAATAGTTTGGAGATTAAGTTTGTTATAAAATTACCAAAACTTCTATGTCTATAATGTTCTATTTGACAACTATTTTTGAGTTCATTGTTTACCCATTTCAATTACCGATTGTTTTCTAAGTAGTATTTTATTAGATATTGTTATTAAACAATTCTTTATATTGTTTTTAATTTGAGTTATAAGTTGCACGCCATCAATAAACAGCATTTGTGCTAGTTCCTTTCCAATATAATCTTTATCAGTAAAAATTTCCCCAATTATTTTATCTAAAAACCTACCTTTTCTACTAATAAAATCTATCTAAATATGAACCGAATTCAGGTTGTAGGTATTGGAAAAATGCAAATTTAGTATTGCTAGCTAAAAAAAACTAAAAGATATTAGATATACAAGTGCTATTAATGGTGTTTTTATTAAAGGTAAATGGTTAATAAAGCCTAAAATTATTGAAATGTTATATGAAGTTTAGAAGAGTTGTAAGTAGTAAAAGTTAAGTGATTTCAAGTGATTGGTTGGTTAAATTACTAAAAAAGAGTGTCTTGTTATAAAACAATACTTTAAAAATTTAACATTTTTTTGTTAAAAAATTAAATAATCACTATATTCGCCTCTTAATTAATAATTATTTAAACCCTTCAAAAATGAAAAATTATTTTCTAAAAGCAGTCATTTTGACTGCTGTACTTCTATGTACGAATAATTTAAATGCTCAAAAAGTATTTAAGATAGGTGACGAGTTTGACTCCGATATTAAAGTCACCAAAAGTTATCAGAAATTTAAAAAAACTGCTTCAAAAAATAGTGAAAAAGAATTGGTTTATAAGAAAGAGTTTTATTCAAAAAACTCTTCATATATAAAAATTCATTTCAAAGACTTTGATTTAGCTCCAGGAGATTATGTTGAAATTATTGGTGATAAAACCAAAGAATCTATTATCTATGGTGGACAAGGGAAAATTGTAGACAACAATATGACAATGATTAGTGATTTCTGGTCTAAAGTATTGCTTGATGATAAAGTGGTGGTTAAGCTCTATTCTTCTGGTAAAGCAAATTCACATAATGGATTTGAAATAAATAAAGTTGCTTACGGTTATAGTGAAGAAAAAATAGCGAAAGAATTAGCTAGGCAAGAAAGAACAACTTGTTCTAATAACGATAAAGAACGAATAGCTTGTTACCAAGGCACTGAAATGTACGAAAAAGCAAAAGCTGTCTGTAAATTAATAATTGGAGGTAGTTCTTTATGTACTGGATGGCTACTTGGAGAAGAAGGTCATTTAATGACTAACAATCACTGTATTGGGTCTGTTTCTGATGCTCAGAATACTGATTTTATTTTCAATTATCAGTCTGCAGGATGTTCAGGTTATACAGATGCACAGTCTAATGTTGTAGCATCTTCATCAACATTTATAAAAACAAATTCAACTCTTGATTATACTCTTGTTAAATTACCGGTAAACCCTACTAATACTTATGGTTTTTTAAGTTTAAGTTCAGTAGTGCCATCAAAAGGAGATAGGATATATATACCTCAACACCCTGGAGGAAGAAAAAAAGAAATTTCTGTTAAGTCAGATATGGACCCAACACCAGGAGGTTTTTCTAGAGTATATGAAAGTACATCTGGCCCTTTTAAACAAGTAAAATACTATGCAGATACAGAGGGAGGAAGTTCAGGTTCTCCTGTTTTAGATTATAATTCTAATTTGGTAATAGCAATCCATAATACAGGTATTTGTCCTAATGGGTCTCATGGAAGGTCTGATAGTTTAATTGCTTCAATTGGTTCTGATATGCCAGCGAAAGGAGTTGATAATAATGGAGATGGTGATAATCCCCCAGGAGGATCATGTAGTAATACTGTATCTTCATTTCCGTATACACAAAGTTTTGAAAACACAATAGGTAATTGGGTGCAAAGCACTTCTGATGATTTTAATTGGACTACTAGATCTGGAGCAACTCAATCAGAAAATACTGGGCCAGCTTATGCAGATAATGGAAGTTATTATTTGTACATGGAGTCTTCATCACCAAATTATTCAAATAAATCAGCTATCATAACATCTCCATGTTTTGATTTAAATCAAGTAAACAATGCTTCCTTAACATTTAAATATCATATGTATGGAAATTCAAGTATGGGTAATTTAAAAGTAGAAGTAAGTATTGATAAAGGTACAAATTGGACTAATGTTTGGCAAAAGTCAGGTAATCAAGGAAATTCATGGCAAACAGCTAATATTAATTTAGATAGTTATGTAGGTAAAGATGTTCAAATTAGATTTAATGGTGTAACTGGAACTACTTGGCAAGGTGATATGGCTATTGATAAAGTATCCGTATCTGCGGATAGCAATGGAGGAGGAAGCTCTTCTGTTAGTCTAGAAATAGTTTTTGATAACTTTTCGTATGAAACAAGTTGGGAGATAAGGGATGGCTCTAATACTATTGTTGCATCAGGAGATAATTATGTTAACCAAGCAAAAGATTCAAAAATTACAGTAAACAAAACATTACCTAATGGATGTTATGACTTAGTTTTTAAAGATTCTTTTGGTGATGGTATGTGCTGTAGTTATGGAAGTGGTTCATACACATTAAGAAATAGCTCTGGAACTATTTTAGCATCTGGAGGTCAGTTTGGAAGTACGGAAACTAAATCTTTTTGTATCGGAACAAATTACCCAGAAAGTGCAGTGGAAGTTTTTACACCTACATCAGTAGTTATAAATGATTTAATGTTGCATCCTAATCCTTCTAGTAGTGTGTTAAATATAGTTATACCAGAAAGAGAGTTAAGTGGATCTTATAAAATAGTTAATTTAACAGGTGCGGTTATTAAAAAAGGATCGTTATCTAAATCAATTTCTGTAGAAGGAATTAAAGCAGGGTTTTATGTATTAGAGGTGCAAACTACCAAGCATACATATTCTAAAAAGTTTATAAAAATAGATAAAAAATAAATAAAAAAGTAACCAAATTTATAACAAAAAAGAGCTCAGAAATTTCTGAGCTCTTTTTATTCTTTACAGGGTAAATATTTCCAAGTCTTGCCTCGTTAGTAAATGATTAAAGTTTGGAAACGTACACTAAATGCTTTGTGGGTTTTACCTAAAAAATTTACTATGTAGAAAGGTAAGTTATAAATCAAACCCTATATTAACACTTAATTTATTGGCGATTAGCTTATTAATTCTCTTCTTTACTTCTGGTATTTTAACACTCTCTAAAACAGTATTAGCAAAAGCATACATTAATAGAGCTCTTGCTTCTTTTTTAGGAATACCTCTTTGTTGCATATAAAACAAAGCTTGCTCATCTAATTGACCAATTGTACAACCATGAGAGCATTTTACGTCGTCAGCAAATATTTCTAATTGAGGTTTTGCATTTATAGTTGCTTTATCACTTATTAATACATTGTTGTTTTGTTGATAAGCATTTGTTTTTTGAGCTTCTTTTTCTACAATAACTTTACCATTAAATACTCCTGTAGAACGATCAGCATATATTCCTTTATAATCTTGATGACTTTCACAGTTAGCTTCTATATGGTTAACTAAGGTATGATGATCAACATGTTGCTTACCTTCAATAATAGTAATTCCTTTTAAAATAGAATTAATATGCTCACCTTTTTGGTAGAAATTTAAGTTGTTTCGTGTAATATTTCCTCCAAAAGAAAAAGTATGCACAGAACAGGTACTTTCTTTTTGTTGTTCTATATAGGTATTGTCAACTAAAGAAGCGTCGTTATTATCATTTTGAATTTTATAATAATCTACAGTAGCATGTGTATCAGTAAAAATCTCAGTTACAACATTTGTTAAAACAGCATTATTGTTAAGGTTTTGATGACGCTCTATAATTTGAACATGTGCATTTTGTTCAACAACAACTAGGTTACGAGGTTGTAACATTGTTGCACTTTCTTTTCCTGTAGTAAAGTTGATAATTTGAATAGGTTTTTCAACCTCAACATTTTTAGGGATATGAATAAATGCACCTTCAGTAGCAAAAGCAGTATTTAAAGAAGTTAAATTATCTTGTTTCGCTATTTTATTGAAGTACTTTTCTATAATTGGTTTGTATTTATTTTTAGAAAGTGCAGCAGATAATAAACAAACATCTTTTCCATCATGAGTGGTCGTAGATAAAAAAGAACTGTATTTTCCATCTACAAAAACAATTTTATAACTGTCTATTTCGTGGATGAAATATTTTTTTACATCGGCTAATTCTACAGATACTTCTCGATCTGGAAATATGCTATAATCTTCTTTTAAAATTGAATTTAAAGAAGTGTACTTCCACGCTTCTAGTTTTTTAGTAGGAAAGCCTAGTTTTTCAAAACTTTGTAGAGCTTTTGTTCTTATTTCGTGTAAATCTGAATTGATGTTTACACTGTCTTCAAAAGCTACATATGATGATAATATTTTTTCTCTCAACTCCATTGTTTTTAGTTGTAAAGTTTATAAAGTATAAAAGTTTGTAAAGCTGAAAAGTTGCTTGTAATTATTATGGGCAACTTTACACTTTTTACTTTTCAATCTTTCTAACTATTTACCTCTTCTTTAATCCAATCGTACCCTTTTTCTTCAAGTTCCAAAGCAAGAGAAGCATCGCCAGTTTTAACGATTTTTCCATCGTATAAAACATGTACATAATCAGGAACAATATAATTTAATAAACGTTGATAGTGAGTAATAACCACTATAGCGTTGTCTTTAGATTTTAATTTATTAACTCCATTAGAAACAATACGTAAAGCATCAATATCTAAACCAGAATCCGTTTCATCTAAAATTGCTAATTTAGGTTCTAACATAGCCATTTGAAAAATCTCATTACGCTTTTTCTCTCCACCAGAAAATCCTTCGTTTAATGAACGAGATAAGAATTTACGATCAATTTCTAATAATTCTGATTTTTCACGAATCTTCTTTAACATGTCTTTAGCTGGCATTTCTTCTAAACCTTGAGCTTTGCGAGATTCGTTGATAGCTGTTTTAATAAAGTTTGTCACGGTAACACCAGGTATTTCTACGGGGTATTGAAATGATAAAAATACACCAGCATGAGCTCTTTCTTCAGGAGCTAACTCGCTAATATCTTCACCTTCTAACTCAATAGAACCAGAAGTTACTTCGTAAGTTTCATTACCAGCAATTATTGATGATAAGGTACTTTTACCTGCACCGTTTGGCCCCATAATCGCATGAACCTCTCCTGCTTTTACTTCTAAGTTAATTCCTTTAAGAATATCTTTACCTTCTACCTGTGCGTGTAAGTTTTCTATTTTTAACATTGCTGTATAGTTACTTTTTTAATAGATTTTTTAATTTTTTGAAATCTTTTGGTGAGTGTTGTATAATCACCTCAGCGTTCTTTTCTTTTGCGAAAGCTTCAAACTTCTCCATGCTTTCTAGAGTTTGCTTAACATTGTAATTAAAAGAAGGAACACCTTTAGTTTCTCTATTTTCTTCAAAGTGATATAAATCACCTGTTAATAAGATAGGTTTTTCCAAACCAGCTTCAATATATAAAGCTTGATGACCAATTGTATGACCTGGCATATATTTGATAACTACTGTACCGTCTCCAAAAACATCATGGTCACCATTAATTTTTTCTACATTCTTTAATTCTTTAATAGAATTATAGGTGTTAGGATTTTTAACTTTTGCAGAATCATTAGTTATAAAATCATATTCATTCTCTTGAACTAACCATGTTGCATTTTTAAAATAGTTAGCATGACCAGTATGGTCAAAATGAGGATGAGATAGAGCGATGTATTTAAAATCGTTAATAGTTAACCCTATTGATTTTAACTGGTTTTTTAATGAATCTTTACGTTGTAAAGTAAAGGTACCAGAAGGTTCTGTAAAAGGTTCATCTATAATCAAGGTTTCAGGTAAACCAGTATCCCACATTAAATTTCCTTTAGGATGAGATATTACATAAAAAGCATCTGAAAATTTTTTAGACTGTCCTGTGTATGTTGTGTCTTGAGAAAAAACTTCAAGTTTGTTAACTAAAATTGAACCACCATCTAAAACATGAAGTTTTACTAGAGGTTTTTCAACTGTTTTTTCTTCTGTAGTTTGTTCCTTTTTAGCATTTTTACAACTAAATGTCACAATAGTTATAAGAGCTAATAAAAATATTTTTTTCATTTTATTGCGGTTTTAGGTTAGCCTACACTTCCTTCTAAACTAATTTCTAGTAATTTTTGAGCTTCTACAGCAAATTCCATTGGTAACTTGTTTAATACTTCTTTACTAAATCCGTTTACAATTAATGCAATAGCTTTTTCTGTATCAATACCCCGTTGATTACAATAGAATAATTGATCTTCACCAATTTTACTTGTAGTAGCTTCGTGTTCAATTTGAGCTGATTTATTTTTAACCTCTATATAAGGGAAAGTATGTGCACCACATTCGTTCCCCATTAATAATGAATCACATTGTGAAAAGTTACGCGCATTTTCTGCCCTAGAATTTACCTGAACTAAACCACGGTAACTATTTTGTGATTTACCTGCTGAAATTCCTTTAAGAATATCTTTACCTTCTACCTGTGCGTGTAAGTTTTCTATTTTTAACATTGCTGTATAGTTACTTTTTTAATAGATTTTTTAATTTTTTGAAATCTTTTGGTGAGTGTTGTATAATCACCTCAGCGTTCTTTTCTTTTGCGAAAGCTTCAAACTTCTCCATGCTTTCTAGAGTTTGCTTAACATTGTAATTAAAAGAAGGAACACCTTTAGTTTCTCTATTTTCTTCAAAGTGATATAAATCACCTGTTAATAAGATAGGTTTTTCCAAACCAGCTTCAATATATAAAGCTTGATGACCAATTGTATGACCTGGCATATATTTGATAACTACTGTACCGTCTCCAAAAACATCATGGTCACCATTAATTTTTTCTACATTCTTTAATTCTTTAATAGAATTATAGGTGTTAGGATTTTTAACTTTTGCAGAATCATTAGTTATAAAATCATATTCATTCTCTTGAACTAACCATGTTGCATTTTTAAAATAGTTAGCATGACCAGTATGGTCAAAATGAGGATGAGATAGAGCGATGTATTTAAAATCGTTAATAGTTAACCCTATTGATTTTAACTGGTTTTTTAATGAATCTTTACGTTGTAAAGTAAAGGTACCAGAAGGTTCTGTAAAAGGTTCATCTATAATCAAGGTTTCAGGTAAACCAGTATCCCACATTAAATTTCCTTTAGGATGAGATATTACATAAAAAGCATCTGAAAATTTTTTAGACTGTCCTGTGTATGTTGTGTCTTGAGAAAAAACTTCAAGTTTGTTAACTAAAATTGAACCACCATCTAAAACATGAAGTTTTACTAGAGGTTTTTCAACTGTTTTTTCTTCTGTAGTTTGTTCCTTTTTAGCATTTTTACAACTAAATGTCACAATAGTTATAAGAGCTAATAAAAATATTTTTTTCATTTTATTGCGGTTTTAGGTTAGCCTACACTTCCTTCTAAACTAATTTCTAGTAATTTTTGAGCTTCTACAGCAAATTCCATTGGTAACTTGTTTAATACTTCTTTACTAAATCCGTTTACAATTAATGCAATAGCTTTTTCTGTATCAATACCCCGTTGATTACAATAGAATAATTGATCTTCACCAATTTTACTTGTAGTAGCTTCGTGTTCAATTTGAGCTGATTTATTTTTAACCTCTATATAAGGGAAAGTATGTGCACCACATTCGTTCCCCATTAATAATGAATCACATTGTGAAAAGTTACGCGCATTTTCTGCCCTAGAATT
>NZ_CAZEQR010000005.1:0-81035 GCF_964513795.1 Tenacibaculum sediminilitoris
TGT
This sequence comes from Tenacibaculum sediminilitoris, assembly GCF_964513795.1. NCBI lineage: Bacteria > Pseudomonadati > Bacteroidota > Flavobacteriia > Flavobacteriales > Flavobacteriaceae > Tenacibaculum > Tenacibaculum sediminilitoris. Next base: position 4 of record NZ_CAZEQR010000005.1, read on the forward strand.
TGAAGGAGTACTAGGTACTGTATTGATACTATAACTAACACTTCTTGCGCTACTCCAACACCCTGTAGTATTATTTCTAGCTCTTAAGTAGTATATAGTTCCACTAGTTCTGGTAATTGTAGTACTAGAATTAGCAGTACTGGTTCCAGAGCTACTACTTTGCCAATACCAAGTAATTCCAGAAGGAGAGCTTCCTTTGGTTAGTACTGTATTTCCACAATTTTTAGTAATTGTTGGTGTTGAAGGAGTACTAGGTACCGTATTGATACTATAACTAACACTTCTTGCGCTACTCCAACACCCTGTAGTATTATTTCTAGCTCTTAAGTAGTATATAGTTCCACTAGTTCTGGTAATATTCGAACTAGAATTAGCAGTACTGGTTCCAGAGCTACTACTTTGCCAATACCAAGTAATTCCAGAAGGAGAGCTTCCTTTGGTTAGTACTGTACTACCACAATTTTTAGTAATTGTTGGTGTTGAAGGAGCCGCTGGTTTAGGTGCTTCATCTATCTGCCCATCACAATCATTATCAATACCATCACAGATCTCCAAAGCTCCTGGGTGAATGTTTGGATTGGTGTCATCACAATCGCTTCTATTCGCTACGTAGCCTGTAGGTTTTGTAGCATAATAAATTTGATCGTTAGGATCTCCATAGCCATCACCATCTTTATCTCTGTTCCATGGATATGTAGTTTCCCCTCCGCCTCCTTCTTCTGGCGGAATTCTATACGATTCTGTATCTGAAGGTTTCTTGTTTGGAGGATCTTTTTTTTGTGCAGTTGTGCTAATAACGCTGAAAGCAACACATAGAGTTGCTAACAAGTATTTTAATTGTATAGTTTTCATAGCCAATTAGTTTTTATAGTTGTATTTGTGTTCTTTTAAAAGATTCCCGTCGGCATCTTTTACAAATTTTAATCGGTTAAATTCATCGTACTGATAGTACATGGTTTGTCCTCTTGGGTCGGTAACACTGGTAACTCCAATTAAAGGGTCATAGGTAAAAGTAGTAACCTGACTGTTTACCATATTAGCATTGTTTCTAATATTGTTTAATGCTGTTCTTAAATTGTTTTCTGAAGCTGCGTCTGTATCGCTATTTGAAGCAGATATGGCAGCATTAATCAATCCTTGAATGTTTGTTAATTCAGTATCGGTATAACCTTCAATTTTAGCTATAGGTTGAGTTTGTTGATACCCCCATACGTAATAGATTTTCGTTCCGTCTTTTTTACTTACTTCTGTAGGGTTTCCTTTATCATTATAACTATGGTATATAATGCGGTCTTCTAGTGCTTGAGTATCTTTAGCGGTTTTAATCTTACTAGGCAGATATAAGTTTAATGGATTATGTTGATTATCATAAACCTTTTTTTGCCAAGATAAAAGCATATTTTCTTTATAACTTTTTGTTTCTATTGGCTCTCCGATACGGTGTTCATTAATTAATATTGTATCGTTTACATCATGTGCATACTTGGTTTCAGTTTTTAAAACTTTTCCTTTACTATTCATAACTTCAACTCGAGTTTGTTGTAAATGACTCGGGTTGTCGTAAAAATAATTAGTGGTTGTAGTAATTGGGTTTTCTCCATTAATATCATATTGTCTTTCTATAGTTTGATCTAAGTAATGCCAATAAGAATTTGTTTTGTATTTTACTACGTTTAAGTTCTGTACTATTTGCGGAAAAGACACCTCTTCACCTTCTGCTTTTTCATAACAATGACCATCAATATAACCAACAAGAACATTGTTAGATGTTCCAAAGCTCTTTCGACATTTTAAATCTCCCATCGTAATAGGTCCATATCCTGAGACAGGATCTGGACTATAATAAGTAACTGAATCTAACCAACCAGATCCTGTGATTGCATGTGAATGATTTGTTGTACATTGCCATAAAGAAATCCTGTTATCTAAATCTTCAGCCTTACATTTATAGGTTGGATAGGCTGGTTGAAACGTAACTATATTATAATCTTTAACAACATTATAATTAGCAACCTCAGAAATCGTTCTATCTAATTTATAGTTCTTAATAATATCTTTTACTATAGTTTTAGGACTAGTTTTACTTAAAGGTTTTTTAAAGAAACTAACTTTTTTCTCTAACCCATTATTCCAACCAAAATTGGTAAAGTTGGGTATTACTCTTGGTGTTCCTAAAAGTTGTTCTCCAACCCCATCTCTGTTTATAATAAACTCATGTTCTTCTCCTCCATTTTCAAAATTATCACCTCCGTGACTTATAGTAACTTTTCTATAGTAAACATTATTGCTTCCAGAATTTGTAATAGGAAAACTACCTGATGAGCTTAACTTAACATAACCTTGACTCACCATTTTTGGAAAAGCTCCTCCATATAGATGGTATTGTGTCCTACTAGACACATGACCTAAACCTGCTCTAGTAGCATCTCCTGATGATTTTACTAAATCATTCATTCCCGAATAATAATAATATTTGGAATTGAGGATTGCATTATTTGTATCATAGTTCTTTAAAGATTTAATTCTATTTCCTCCTGTTAAAATATTTTTATATTCAGACTTTCTCTTTATAATTCTCAAACTAGCACTTGCCTCTATACAGTCTCCAGGCTTAGAAGAATTAAATATTTCTAATTTGTATGTTTTATTTTGATTTAATGACAACGATTCAACAAAGCCACTAGCCCCTGTACTAGGGATAAAACCTTTCTCATAAACTAAAATTGATGGTTCGTTTGAAATATCATAAATACGAACAGTTGCTGATGCTTTATCTGCTGGGTATTCATAACATCCTTCTGCACTATTTTCGTAACTTGTAACTGTATAATTAATATGAGCATCGAAGTTTTCATTATTATTATCGCCTAAGCTAAATGTTGAGAATTGACTATTATTTCCTCTTATAGAAACAGACTTATAATCATATATTTTCGTTGTCACAAGTCTATAGTGATCATTTCCTTCATATTCAAAAACGGTACTTCCTTTAGTAGGATAGACTACTTTAGTTAATAGTCCTTTTTTAGCATAAAAAGTATCTAAATCTCTGTTTCCTAGACGGTTTGTTGCTTTGTTAAAAACAGGGTATGTTTCTTGAAGGTTTGGTAATAACAATTGATTGTTCTTTCCATTAAAATACCCCCAAAAATCTTGACTGTAAGAAAACCTTTTGGGAACAGCATTAAAATCATTATACTGAAAAGCATACTTATTTGAAGGGTCTTTTAATACAACTTCTCTTAAGAAAACTCTATCATTTGTAGTAAAGTCATAAGAGAAATCTGCTTTTGAAATAACTTTATCATTAGAATCTATAGTTTTTAGACCTTTGATTAATCTATAATTTCTGGTGTTAGAATCAGGATGTAGTAACGAATTATCTATAAGAACCTTACCATTCATACTGTCATTACTATTTACCTCTATCAGTCTTTTTCTATAAACTCTACTAAAATTTTCACATGTAACGAGCCCCATGTTTGTTGGAAAAGCCTGAACATCAGACGTAATAGGGTAACTAGATGCTAATTCTAATGTCTGAGAAATACTAGATAAATAAAACTCCTCTGTATCGTTTATATCATATACAAAGTTTACAATATCTCCTAATGGATGTTCAATTTTACTCAAATACCAAGAAGTTGTGTATGCTTGTTCAGGAGGTAATGTAGCTGCGTTATCACAATTAGTTCTTGAATACAAAACCTCTTTATCATTAAAATAGTATGCTACTCCATCTTCTGTTGTTATTTTAAAACCACTTGAATTTGATCTTTCTATTTTAATATTAGAATGAGGAATAGTTCTATAAATACCGTTATTATCAACTACTATTTTTCCTGAATATCCACCCATACTGTAAGAAAACAAGTCAGATTCGGAATCAAAGGAATCTGTTGAGGCATCATATAAAAATGACACTATATCTGGGTTAACATCTGAGGTTTGATGAAAAGTTGCTTGCGGATCTAAATCTTCTATACCTTGAACATCACTTCTAGTCACCTCTTTAACAGGATGTGTTAAACGGTAGTTTTCATCCTCTTTACCTCTAACAATTCTTGTAATTATCCCTCCTATGTTTAAGCTCCAGCCAAGACCAACGTTTGAACTTAGTTGATCTACTTTTATTCCATTAGAACTGTAACTTAAGCTAATTGGAACTTTAATGTTTTTGGTTTTATAAACAAAAAGAGGAACACTTACACTTGGTGTTCCTGTATTTAAACCTACTGGGAATAATTCAAACTTTGTAAGTTCAAAAGCAGTTGGCGAAGGCGGTATAACTGTAGGTAATTCTTGCGCATAGCCCCATACACAAAATAGCACCATAACGATGCTTAACATATTTTTTTTCATAAAGTGAGTGATAATTGAGTTAGCAATTTGCTCAAATAGCAATTATTTCTGTTTTCAATACCAAAAGTATACTTTTTTTTACAGACTGAAAAATAAATAGTTAAAAAAATACAGCTACGGTTGTTAGCTTTTAATAATAAATAACATTAATTTGGTAGTTTGTCGCTCAACAACCCATAAATAAAAGCTCCTAGGAGCGCGCCTAAAAGCACGATAAGCAAGGGTAGTATTCCTTGTCCAATTAACACAAAAATAGGTGCAGGACACGCTCCGGCTAATGCCCAGCCTAATCCGAAGATAGTACCACCAACTAAAGTTCTTATAAAACCTTTTTTCTTTTCTTTAATATTTATTTGATTCCCTAAATAATCTTTAATCTTTCCATTTTTAAAGAAATACATAAATAGAGCTGAAATAGCTACAGCAGAACCAATAATACCATACATATGAAATGATTGGAATTTGAACATCTCATAAATACGATACCATGAAACAGCTTCAGATTTAGATAGGATAATTCCAAAAATAACTCCTATAAGTAAAAATTTTATGTTTTTCATATTAACCAAAAATTAAAGGGAATAGTACCCAAATCATAATTAACCCACCAATAAAAAAACCAATTACTGCAATTAACGAAGGCAATTGTAAACTACTAAGCCCTGTAATAGCATGTCCAGAAGTACATCCACCAGCATATCGAGTTCCAAAACCAATAAAAATACCTGCAATTAATAAAATAGAGAAGCCTTTTAACGTTAGCATACTATCAATGCTAAAAATTTCGTTAGGGACATAGGTTTTTCCTGCGTCAGCAAACCCCAAATTTGTTAATTCGCTAACAGTAGTTGGATTTAAATCTACTCCTGATGTTGCAGATAAATAATTAATAGCTATATATCCTCCAATTATTAAGCCAACTAAAAAGATAATGGCCCAGTCACGTTCTTTCCAATCCTTTTTAAAATAATCTGATATTTTACCAGCGCCCGCCATGGTACACATAGTTTCTAAGTTGGTTGATACTCCAAAGTTTTTTCCGAAGTAAAAAAACAAGAAAAGTACCATTGCGATTAGTGGACCTGAAACAAACCAAGGCCAAGGTTGTAATATAAAATTCATTATAATATGTTTTTTAAATAAGTAATAATGGTTTTTGTTGCTCCTACATTTTTTGAAATATAATTGTGGTTAACATTTCCCATTTGCTTTCTTAGTTTTTTGCCTGCTTTTAATAAAGCAAAACTACTAGAAAATTCGTTAGCATTTACAACAGTTTTTACTCCCCCTAATTTAAGTAAATCAATAGCTTCTTGAAATTTGTTGTATTTGTTGCCACCAAAAATAACAGGAATACCATATGTAGCAGGTTCTAAAATATTGTGTAAACCAGTTGCAAGCCCGCCTCCTATATAGGCAACATCAGCATATGAGTAAATCTTGGTAAGTAAGCCAATGGTGTTAATTATAAAAACTTGATGTTCTGATAATTCTTTGTTTTCTTTTTCAGAATAAAGAATGGTTTTTTTGTTGATAGAGTCTTGTAACTCTTTAATTTGTTTTTGGTGAATGTTATGTGGAGCAATGATAAATTTTTCATCATCAGAAGCGTAATTGTTTATGTAATTTACAATAAGTTCTTCATCTTCTTTCCAAGTACTTCCTGCGATAAGAGTGTAATGATTGTTTTTAAATTCTGAAATAAAATCTAAAGAGTTGTCTTGTTGTAAAATAGTATACACACGGTCAAATCGAGTGTCACCAGCTATCGTTACATTAGTTAAGTGGATAGAGTTTAATAAGTCTTTAGAGGCTTGGTTTTGCACAAAAAAGTGATTAAATGCTGTTAATTTTTTACGCATAAAACCTCCGTACCATTTAAAAAAGGATTGTTTTCTTCTAAAAATGCCTGAAATTAAAATCGTAGGAATTTTTTGTTTTTTTAATTCTGAAAGTAGATTAGGCCAAAATTCATATTTAATCATAATAGCCATTTCAGGATGTACTAGTTTGATGAATTTTTTAACGTTTAATTTTGTGTCGAGAGGTAAATAGCAAATAACATCTGCTAATGGGTAATTTTTTCTAATTTCATATCCTGAGGGGGAGAAAAAAGTAACAACTATTTTATAGTTTTTATAACCTTGTTTTAACTCTTCAATGATAGGTCTTCCTTGTTCAAATTCTCCTAAAGATGCAGCATGAAACCAAATAACTTTATCAGTTTTAGAAATACTATCAAGTTTTGAAAATGTTTCTTTTCTTCCTTCGTAAAACAGCTTTATCTTTTTGTTGAATAAAGCTATAACTGGAAGTAAAAGAGATACTGTAGAAAGAAGTAAATTGTATAAAAAATTCATTATGCGAATTTACGAAATAAAAAAATCAGTAAAGTTGCTTACTGATTTTTTTATTGTATGTTGAAATATATTATTATTTCATTTCAAAATCTTCCATAAACTTAGTGGTATAGTTACCCGCTACATAGTCTGGATGATCCATTAATTGTCTATGGAAAGGAATAGTTGTTTTAACACCTTCAATAACATATTCGTCTAAAGCACGCTTCATTTTATTAATAGCTTCTTCACGAGTTTGTGCAGTAACAATTAACTTAGAAATCATAGAATCATAGTTTGGTGGAATCATATACCCTGAATACACATGTGTATCTATACGTACTCCATGACCTCCAGGAGCATGATAAGAGGTTATTCTACCTGGTGCAGGCCTAAATCCGTTATACGGATCTTCAGCATTAATTCTACATTCAATTGAGTGTAATTGCGGTTTGTAGTTTTTACCAGAAATTGGTACACCAGCAGCGACTAAAATTTGCTCGCGAATTAAATCGTAATCAACTACTTCTTCAGTAATTGGGTGTTCTACCTGAATACGAGTATTCATTTCCATAAAGTAGAAGTTACGGTGTTTGTCTACTAAGAATTCAACAGTTCCAGCACCTTCATACTTAATGTATTCAGCAGCTTTAACAGCAGCAGTTCCCATAGCATCACGTAATTCTTCTGTCATGAAAGGAGAAGGAGTTTCTTCTGTTAATTTTTGATGACGGCGTTGTACCGAACAATCTCTTTCGGACAAGTGACAAGCTTTACCGTAGGCATCACCTACTACTTGAATTTCAATGTGGCGAGGTTCTTCAATTAACTTCTCCATATACATATCGTCATTTCCAAAAGCTGCTTTTGATTCTTGTCTTGCAGAATCCCAAGCGTCTTTTAAGTCTTCAGCTTTCCAAACAGCACGCATACCTTTACCACCACCACCAGCAGAGGCTTTTAGCATTACAGGGTACCCTGTTTCTACAGCAACTTTTTCACATTCTTCAAAAGTAGAGATTACTCCGTCACTACCTGGTACACAAGGTACACCAGCAGCTTTCATGGTAGCTTTAGCATTAGCTTTGTCTCCCATACGGTCAATCATTTCGGGAGAGGCTCCAATAAATTTAATGTCGTGCTCCTCACATAATTTTGAAAATTTAGCATTTTCAGCTAAAAAACCATATCCTGGGTGAATACCATCTGCGTTTGTAATTTCTGCAGCAGCAATGATACGATCCATTTTTAAATACGATTCGCTACTTGGTGCAGGTCCAATACATACTGCTTCATCAGCAAATCGTACGTGTAGGCTTTCAGTATCAGCTTTAGAATAAACCGCTACCGTTTTAATCCCCATCTCTTTACAGGTTCTAATTACACGTAGCGCGATTTCACCCCTATTGGCAATTAATATCTTTTTAAACATATCTTTTAGTTTATGAGTTTATTGGGTTTAGTTGTTTAAGAATTTAGCAATTAGCTAAACTTCTAAACTTAAAACTTCTAAACCAAAAATTATGATGGGTCTACTAAAAATAATGGTTGATCAAATTCTACAGGAGAAGAATCATCCACTAATATTTTAACAATTTTACCAGATACTTCTGATTCAATTTCGTTAAATAACTTCATTGCTTCAATAATACAAACAGTATCACCAACTTTTACTTCAGTTCCTATTTCAGCAAAATTAGGTTTATCTGGAGAAGGTTTTCTGTAGAAAGTACCAATGATAGGTGAGTTTATAGTTACATATTTTGAGTCCTCTGTAGTTTCAGCGGCTGCTGGGGTTACAGCTGAAGTTGCTGGTTGTGCAGGAGTTGCTACCATTTGTGGAGCTGATGCTACAGGAGCAGGAGCTTGTATAATAGTAGTTTCAGGAGTTTCGCTTCCAGTTTTAATTGTGATTTTAATATCTTCCATTTCTAGTTTTACTTCACTTGCACCTGACTTAGCTACAAACTTTATAAGACTTTGAATTTCTTTAATGTCCATTTTCCTAAATTTTAGTTGTTTAGTTATGAGTTATATGCCCATTTTAAATAGATGGCTCCCCATGTGAAACCACCACCAAATGCAGCAAAAATTAAATTATCTCCTTTTTTCAACTCTTTTTCATAGTCGTTAAGCAATAATGGTAAAGTAGCAGAAGTAGTATTTCCGTACTTGTGAATGTTCATCATTACCTTATCATCTTCTAAGCCAACTCTATTAGCTGTAGCTTCAATGATTCTTTTATTAGCTTGGTGTGGTACTAGCCATTGAATATCTTCCTTTGTTAAGTTATTTCTCGTTAACATTTTTTCAGAAACATCGGCCATATTAGATACAGCAAATTTAAAAACTGTTCTTCCTTCTTGATGAACAAAGTGCTGTTTGTTTTTAATAGTGTCTTCAGATGGAGGTAAGATTGACCCACCTGCATCAATTTTTAAGAATTCACGACCAATTCCATCGCTTCTTAAATATTCGTCTTGCAACCCTAAGCCATCTGTATTCGGTTCAAATAAAGCAGCGCCTGCTCCATCACCAAATATAATGCAAGTGGCTCTGTCAGTATAATCTATGATTGAAGACATTTTATCAGCACCAATTAACAATACTTTCTTATATCGACCACTTTCAATATAACTTGATGCAGTTGACATACCGTATAGAAAACTTGAACAAGCGGCTTGTAAATCGTAAGAAAAAGCATTTACAGCTCCTATTTTAGAGGCTGTATAAGCTGCTGTTGAAGCTACAGGCATGTCTGGAGTAGCAGTTGCTACAATAACTACGTCGATGTCTTCGGGTTTCGTATTTGATTTTTTAAGTAAGTCTTCTGCTGCTTTTATTGCCATGAAAGAAGTTCCAAGACCTTCACCTTTTAGTATTCTTCTTTCTTTAATTCCTGTCCTAGTAGTAATCCATTCATCATTGGTGTCTACCATAGTTTCTAGCTCTTTGTTTGTTAGAGCATATTCTGGAATATATTTTCCTACTGCTGTTATAGCTGCAGTTATTTTAGTCATAGTTGTTTGTTTTGTAGTAAAACGAGTTTTCAAAGTAATGAAAATTATTTCACTTTTTTATAGAAAAAAACATCAAAAGATGTGCTTTTTGATGTAAAAACATAAAAAAACCCTCAAAATAGAGGGTTTTTTTATTTTAAAAACTAGTTTTTAAGCCTCAGCTGCAGCACTTTCTAATACTACTTGACCTCTGTAATAAAGTTTTCCTTCATGCCAGTGAGCTCTGTGGTATAAATGAGCCTCTCCAGTTGTAGGATCAACAGCTATTTGAGGAACAGAAGCTTTATAATGAGTTCTTCTTTTATCTCTTCTAGTTTTAGATATTTTTCTCTTTGGATGTGCCATTTTATGTCTTATTTATCTGTTAGTAAATCCTTTAATTTATCCCATCTAGGGTCTGTTGATTCTTCTTCAACAGTTTTTTCTTCGTTTATTTTTAATTCTTCTAGTTTTCTTAAAGCATCCGATTGCATCGTGCCATCAATAACATTTGGATGTACTCTTTTACTTGGTGTTGATAATACGATTAGTTCGTAAATGTACTGAGATACGTTTACTTGATAAGCTTCATGTGGAAGTATCAAAATTTCATCGTGATCATCGTTAAACTCAGGTCCAAACTTAACAACCAAATCTAAATTACCATCAATAGGTAAATCAAATAACTCATTAGTGATATCACATGGAACATTAACTGTTCCACTTATATTAAAAGCAAACTCTATTAAAGTGCTTTTTTTTACAAATGTAATATCAGCTTTTACGTTAGCGTCGCTAAACTCATCAAACTGAAATGCTTCAAAGAACGTTTTGTCAATTTGATATTCAAATAAATGACTTCCTTCTTTTAAACCTATAAAAGGTATGTTGAATTGTTTTAAGTCTTTCATCTACAACTATCAATTTGAGCGTGCAAAGATATAAAAAATGTTTTTACTTTTATGTTTTGAGTAAAAAAAATGAACTATTTTGCTTTTAATGCATTTCTCATAAGTTCTACATACTCGTTTCGATTCTTAAATATTTGTAATGAGGTAAATAAGGCCTCTTTAAAAGATGTAGGATTGGCTTTGTTTTTACCCGCAATGTCAAATCCAGTTCCATGGTCTGGAGAGGTTCTTATCTTACTTAAACCAGCAGTAAAATTTACACCATTTCCAAACGATAAAGCCTTAAAAGGAGCTAACCCTTGGTCATGATACATAGCCAAGACCCCGTCAAATTGCTCGTGCGTTTTTGAGCCAAAAAAACCATCGGCTGCATATGGACCAAAAACTAATTTACCTGACTCTTTGATTTCTGAAATGGTTGGACGGATAATTTCATCATCTTCAGTGCCAATAATACCATTATCACCACAATGTGGATTTAAACCTAAAACTGCAATTTTAGGTTTATTAATGTTAAAGTCTTGTTGTAACGAAGTATACATTGTTTCAACTTTAGATTTAATAAGTTCTGGAGTAATCGTTTCTGCAACTTTAGATACAGGGATATGACCTGTTATTAAACCTATGCGTAAATCATTTGTCATTAAAATCATTAAACTTTTTCCATCAAAGTTTTCTTCTAAATACTCTGTGTGACCTGGGAATTTGAATTCTTCTGATTGAATGTTTTCTTTGTTAATAGGAGCAGTAACGATAAGATCTACCTGCTCTTTTTTTAAAGCTTCCACTGCTGCTTGTAATGACTTTAAGGCGAATTTACCTCCTTCTTCAGTAGTTTTACCTAAATCTATTTTAACTTCTTCTTTCCAGCTATTTAATAAATTAACTTTTCCATGTACAAGTTTGTCTAAAGAAGTAATTCCATGGATACTAGTGTTAAGCTTTAAAGCTTTTTTATGATATGAAATTAGTTTATTTGAAGCAAATAAAACAGGAGTGCAAAAATCAAGCATTCGTTTATCTTCAAATGTTTTTAATATAATTTCGATACCAATTCCGTTGATGTCTCCAATCGAAATTCCAACAATAATTTTGTTTGCTTTATCCATAGTTTACTTTCGTAGGTAAAGTTGTATTTTTGATGCTAACAAAAGTAACTAAATTTTTATAGAATGTTTACCGGAATAATAGAAACTCTTGGAATCGTTAAAGGTATTGAGCGTGAAAAAGAGAATTTACATCTTATAATTAGAAGTACAATTACTAATGAGTTAAAGATAGATCAAAGTGTAGCACATAATGGTGTTTGTTTAACGGTTGTAGCAATTGATAAAGACGAATACACTGTTACGGCGATTAAAGAAACATTAAATAAAACGAATATAGGCGATTTACAGGTGGGTGATGAGGTAAATCTTGAAAGAGCAATGAAGCTAGGAGCTCGATTAGATGGGCATATTGTACAAGGGCATGTAGACAGAACAGGTGTTTGTAAAAATGTAGAAGATGCAGATGGTAGTACAGTTTATACTTTTTCGTATGGTTTTGATGGAACAAATGTCACTATTGAAAAGGGATCCATTACTATAAATGGAGTGAGCTTAACGGTAGTAAACTCAAAAAAAGACACGTTTAGTGTGGCAATTATTCCGTACACATATGAACATACAACATTTAAAAACTTTACAATAGGCACTAAAGTAAACCTAGAATTTGATGTGATAGGGAAATATGTGGCTAGACTTCATAGTTTAAGAGAATAAAGTAAAAAAATTACATATAAACTATGAAAGAATTTAACTCTATAGCCTTGTGTTTTTCAGGAGGCGGATACAGAGCAGCCTGTTTTTCCTTAGGAACACTATCATTGTTAGAGAGAGTAGGCTTGTTAGAAAATGTAAAAGCTATTTCTACAGTTTCTGGAGGAACAATTACAGGTGTTAAATACGCACAGTCTCAAATTGAAGGAAAAGGTTTTCAAGCGTTTTTTAATGAGTATTATGAGTGGTTGGTTAAAGATGAGTTAACAAATAATGCATTGAGTCATTTAAGATGGCCTTTAATTTGGAATCAACCGGAAAATAAACACAAACGGAAAAACCCAATTAATGCCTTTGCTATAGAGTATAATAACTTTACAAATAACGCAACTTTAGGGCAGGTGCAAGATGTTATTAATGAAGGAAAAACACATTTAGAAAGAGTGATTTTTAATGCTACAGACTTTGATAGTACACATCAGTTTAGGTTTCAGAATATTAAAGGGAATCAAAAAAGATTTGGAAATGGAAAAGTGCATAGCAAATATAAAAGAGTTATAAATGATATTAAGTTAGGAGATGTAATAGCGGCGTCAACAGCTTTTCCAGGTGGGTTTGAGCCAATTGGTTTTCCTTACGATTTTACCCCAAAACATAATAATTTAGAAGAAATTGGGTTGATGGACGGTGGTATTGTTGATAATCAAGGAGCCTCGGTTTTTGTGTCAGAAGCATCTAATGAGAGTAAAGACAGTGCTAAAAATCACAGTTTGTATTTTTTATGTGATGTTTCTTCACCTTATCCTGGAGAAGGCTTTAAGTTTGCTTCAGATACATGGTTCAGTAAATACACCTCATATATATCTAGTGCCTTTACATTATTGCTGTCATTAATGGTAACTGTATTTTTCGGAGTTCAAAAAATGTGGGTTTGGTATACTGTTAGCGTTGTTATACTGGCTTTTTTAGTATTTATTCAGTTTTCATTTTTTTTACTTTCTAAAGTAATGCAAAATGAAACAGGGGTAGATCAAAGGTTATATTTACCACCAAGAAGAGTTGGCTTTTATATACTCAATAGAGCTAAATCTTTGATTCGTATGGCTAGTGTAGTTTTTCTTAAAAATGATAGGAGGCAACACGCAAATGCAATTTATAGTACTTTTCCTAATAAAATAATTACCTCTACGGTATATGAATTACGATGTAAAGATACTTCTGGAAAACAAACAAATCGACCAGAGAATGAGAGAAGATGGAAAGAAACAATGAAGTACACAGGTAAAATAGGTGAAGCAATTATTGAAAATTCAAATAAAAGTACATTGTTTGGTACTACTTTGTGGTTTACGAAAAAAGACAAAACCAATGATATGTTAAATAGCGTTATTGCTTGTGGTGAATATACAGCGTGCTACAACTTATTATCTTATATAGTTGCTCAATATGGAGAGGAAGCTAAAACCATAGCTGTTTTTAATGAGTTGTTGTCTTTCTGGAAGAATTTTCAAGAAAATCCGCAATTCTTAGTAGAAGAACGTCAAAAAAAACAAACACCATAAACACTTATTTGTTTATGGTGTTTGTTGTTATAGAACTAAGGATTTAATAGTTTCAATAATTGTATTGATAATTTTATTTTTGAAATGACCTAAGCTTATTGCTGAAATACCAGCGGCTTGTAAAGCTTTTAGCTGAAATAAATCTTTTTGGCTTTTTACCAACCACTCAAAATCATCTAGAGTAAGTTTTTCTTGAGCTAGTAAGGAAGTCCACCTTTCAAGCTTATCTTTTGACTCATTTAAAAACAGTTCTATATCTTTTTTTGATTCTTTTGAAAACTCACTATACTTATTGTTAAATAGTGAGGTTAATGTGTTTTTTAATTCTTGTAATATTTTTTCGAAATCCATGGCAAATTAGTTTGTTGAAATAAAATCTAATAATTTGTTTTTTGTGGTGGGTTCTTTTTTGCTTTCATACTTTAGTAATAAATCAAAAGCCTCACTAATTTGTCCTTTTGCTTCAGTAATGAAAAAAGAAGATAATTTCCCTTTTTCTTTCCAGCGTTTAAAAAAACCAGCAAGTAAATTTTTATTTTCATTAGCTAATAATAACCACATTTTATAGGTTATTTCATTGTTAGGTTTAAATTTTTCATATTCAACAATCTTGGCAACCTCATTTTGTAACTCTTCAATTTCATTAATATTTTCTTGATAAGGAGTTTCAGCTTTTTCTATAAGCTGATTGGCATCTATTTTTATTTCAATGGTTTTTTGAAAAGAATATTGATCGTAAGGAGCTGTTTTAAGAATATTACAGGAGGTAAGAAAAGCAGTAATAAAAAGTAAAACAAAGAATGGTTTGTTGTTTTTCATTTTCTATGAGTTAGGTTAATTTTTGAGTAAGTAAATTTAATATTTTTTATAAACCAAAATAAAGGGAAAAAACACCTAGAAAAAAAAGTGTTTTTCAGGAATTGTTAAAAAGGAGTATGTATTTTAGTTTTTATGATAAAAATCATGAAAATCAGTAAGTTATATTCTTACCTTTGAAAGAGGTGTAAATTAATAAGTTATGGATGTATCAGTCTTTTTACTAAAGTTTTGGGGATGGTATTGTATTATCTTCTTCTTTGTGTTGAGTTTTAACCCAAAAAGAGTAAAACAAATAGTAGATAATTTGCAAGACGCACGGTTTTTAATTATTCTCTCGCTCTTTGCAATCATAATAGGTTTGCTTAATGTATTGGCGCATAATATATGGGAAGGAAATATTAAACTGTTGGTAACGTTGTTTGGTTGGCTGGCTTTAATCAAGGGTATTATTCTATTTACTTTTCCTAAACAAACAATTAACTTGTTAAAACAAACTAACATAAAATTTATACAAGCCATATATGTGCTGTTATTCTTCTTAGGGATTTTTTTATTGAATGAAGTTTATAGAGTTGTTCCTTTTTAACTTAACCGAGACAAAAAAGAGAATTAGATTATCTAATTGAAATAGCTAGAGCCTGTAATACTTCTTTAATAGTATTACATATTACTAATAACGACGGTATAGAAATGTACATCAAAAAAAAACAAAGAGATGTTACATGGGTGCTATGAAAAACTAAAGCATTCTTTTTCATTTACTGTTTTTATGGGGATAAAATGTTTTATGAAAGTAGAGAGTGTGATATGGTAGCTTTTATAAACAAAAAACACGTGTTTTTTGATACTATATTCTCAAAACCATTAGTAAAAGAAGTAGGGTATATGTTAAAAGTACCTGTGTTAGTATTACATGATTTAAGAAACTAAAAATAAAACAATGAAAAATATTGGTGTTTGGTTAGACAAAGAGAAAGCTCTTGTTATAACTATTGAAAATGGGATAGAGAATATGAAAAAAATAGAATCTAATATTGAAACATTTCATATTCATGGAGGTTCTGGAACACGATTTAAAGGAGGTCCGCAAGATGTAGTTCAAGATAGTAAGTACTTAGAAAGAGAAAAACATCAAACAAAAGAATACTTTAGTAATCTCGTAGAAGAAGTAGATAAGGCTGATTCATTAGCTATTTTTGGTCCTGCAGAAACTTTTGAAAAGTTTAAGAAAGAGTTAGAAACTTCATATAAAGAGTTAAATGCCAAGGTTAAAAAAGTGCAAAGAGTTGATAGTATGACAGATAATCAAGTAAAGGCTTTGGTTAGAGATTTTTTTGAAAATGAAAACTAGTTCAAATAAAATATCAATTGTGAAAGCTTCAGGTGAGGTGGTACAATTTTCATTAGCTAAGCTAAAAAAATCTCTTAAAAGAACGGGGGCAAATGATGAAGTAATAGAATATATTCTACAAACTGTTCAAGAAGAGTTATATGAAGGAATTACTACCAAAGAAATTTATAATAGAGCTTTCGCTTTGTTAAAGAAAAAAAAGACAGTATTAGCTTCGAAATATAAATTAAAAAAAGCGATATACGAATTAGGACCCACTGGTTTTCCTTTTGAACATTTTATAGGAACTATTTTAAAGTTCTCTGGATATAAAGTTACGGTTGGAGCAATTTTGCAAGGTGAATGTGTGGAACATGAAGTTGATGTTTTGGCACATAAAAATAATGAAACTACAGTTGTAGAATGTAAGTTTCATAGCGAAAGAGGACTTGTATGCAATATTAAAATTCCGCTATATATACGTTCTCGTTATCAAGATGTAAAAAATTATTGGAACACATTTAAAAAGCATGAAACCACCTTAACTCAAGGTTGGGTAGTAACCAACACCCGTTTTACAAAAGACGCCATTCAATATGGTAATTGTGTAGGCTTGTATTTGTTAAGTTGGGATTACCCAAGTAAGAATAGTTTAAAAGATATAATTGACCGTTTAGGACTGTACCCTATTACTGTATCTACACTATTAACTAAAAGAGAAAAACAGTTTTTATTGAATAGAGATATAGTGTTGTGTAGAGAGCTGATAAAAGATAATTTTTACTTAGATCATTTAGGAGTTTCAGATATGAGAAAAAAAAGAATTCTCACAGAAATAGATCAATTATGTAATAGTTAAAACTCTATAAATATGCTCAACTTAGCAAAAGTTCACTTTTTAGGAGCGGCTGGTACGGTTACCGGTTCTAAATTCTTGATTGAAGCTTTTGATAAACAGCTTATGATTGATTGCGGTATGTTTCAAGGAATCAAAGAACTAAGAGAGCTGAATTGGAAAGAGCTTCCCTTTAATGTAGAAAAGATTGATGTAGTATTGTTAACTCACGGACATTTAGATCATGTAGGTTTTTTACCAAGGCTATATAAACAAGGGTTTAGAGGAAAAATAATAGGAACAAGCCCTACATTGGCAATTGCAAAAATTATTTTAAAAGACAGTGCAAAAATTCATGAAGAAGAAGCACAAAAGGCTGCTGAAGAAAACTATAGTAAACACAACCCTGTGTTACCTTTTTATACGGTAACTGAAGCAGAAAAAACCATAGAATTATTTGAACCAAAAGAAGAAGGAAAATGGGAATCTTTATCAAAAGAGATATCGTATAGGTTTCAATACAATGGACATATCATAGGAGCTACTTTTATTGAGTTGGAGATTAACAAAAAAAGATTTGTGTTTTCTGGAGATGTTGGTAGGGTAAATGATTATTTATTAGAAGAACCCAAAAAACCACGATGGGCAGATTATCTTTTTTTAGAAAGCACGTATGGTCATAAGTTACACCCACAAGAAGATATTGAAGAAATTTTATCAGAGCTTATAGAGGAGGTGGTTTTGAATAAAGGGAATTTAATAATTCCCAGTTTTGCAGTAGAACGCTTGCAAATATTGATGTATATCTTGTGGAAACTCTATAAGAAAAATAAAATTCCAGGTATTCCAATTTTTGTTGATAGCCCTATGGGGAATAATGTTTTAGAAGTTTTTGAACGATATCCTCAATGGCATAAACTACCTATGGATGAGTATAAAGCGATGTGTAGTTACATGAATATTATTGAGTCGTATAGAGAAACTTGGGAAACTATAGATGATTCCAGACCGAAAATAATAATTGCAGGAAGCGGAATGGTGACAGGAGGTAGGGTTTTAACCTATTTAAGTCAATTGATAGATGAACCGACAACTACTATTTTATTAGTAGGATATCAGGCAGAAGGAACAAGAGGAAGACAATTGGAGGAAGGATGTCATGAAATAAAATTCTTTGGACGATATTTTCCTGTGAAAGCAAAGGTGAGAAATATAGAGAGTTTATCTGCGCATGCAGACCAACAAGACTTGCTGAATTGGTTGAGTGAAATAAAAAATATACCAGAAGAAGTGTTTCTTGTGCATGGAGAACAAACAGCTTTGGATGCTTTAAGATTAAAAATACAAAAAGAAAAAAAATGGAATGTGATCATTCCTAAATTACATGTTATAAAAGAGTTAACTGTGTGATGTGAAATGTTTAAACTTAAAGACTAACTCGATGAAAACAACAAAAACACAATTAAAACTTGTAGAATGGTTTAGTGCAGAAGATATGCACTTAGCCTCAAAACAATGGTTATCAGAGCTTACTTTTTTAAAGGATGAACAACTGTTTTTTGAAGATTTAATTAGAAAATACATTTTTGAATTGATAGCTCCAAATCAATTTAATAAAACTACTAAAATAGTAGAATCTTTAAGTAGTTCAAGAAAGAAAACTGATGACTTGATTAAGATTGTTCAAGCACATGAGAGAGGGTTAGAGGTAATGGTAGATGGAGTAGATCAGGTAATTGAAGAAGAGGTTTATAAAAATGAACATAGAAGATTGATTATAGAGGTTAATGAGTTTTTAAAAGGTTATCAAGATTTAAAAGAAACACTTTTTGATACGATAAAAAAAATTGCTAAATCTGATAAAAAGAGATTAAATGAATAAATGTAATATATATTTATAAAAAACTCGAGGTTGAATTTCAACCTCGAGTTTTTTGTTATCCAATGACATGGTGCTCAACGAGCCAATGTAGCTCTTATAAATAAAATAGTTAATGAATTAATTGAAGTTGTTTCGATGTTTTTTGCAATACTGTTTTAGGAGCAATAAGTTGCAGCTTTTCTAAAGCCTTGATTACTAAGTTAACATAGTCATTAATTGTTTCGTCGGTAGATTTTGGGTCTACAATATCAATAATTTTAATAGTAAATTTTGGTAGGGTAATTTAGATTAAACATTCTACATACTTTGCTAGTGTATGTTTTAGTTTCATAGCTTTGGATTTAGGTTAATAAAGTAAAAAGCAGCATAAAGGGCTACTTTTTACTTCACTTTCTTATTGTACTTCAATAATTTTTTTGGGTTTTTCATCGATTCCTTTTTTCTTCTGAAGGTTTAGCTTTAAAATACCGTTTTCGTAAATAGCTTTAACATCTTGATCTGTATTAATAGATTCAGGCAAGCTTAAAGATCGTTTAAAAGAGTTGTAACTAAACTCTTTACGAGTATAATCTTCTTCTTTTTCTTCGACCTCGTGTTTTTTTCCACCAGAAACGTTAAGCATATTATTATCAATAGTTATTTCGAAGTCTTTTTTAGAAAGCCCTGGGGCAGCAAATTCGATTTCAAAATTTCCGTCATGTTCCTTAACGTTCATAGCGGGCATCAAACTATTTTCTTCAAAAAAATCAGTATTTAAAAAATTTCTTAAGCCCTCATTTGTCCATGAGGGAAATAGTTCTCTCTTGTTGTTAAATTTAATAAGTGACATAATTGTTAATTTTAAGGTTAAACTTGATTTGGACAACTAAGTTATCAATATAATGTCTTTTTTAAAATGATATTTATCAGTTAATTAAGGTTCTTTTTTTGGTTGAAAGAGTTTCTTTATATAGATGGATAGTATGTTTATAGCACTCCTATTTTAATTGGGAATTACTAAAAAAGGAATGGTTAGATGAAAACCTATTTGGTTAATTGTTGATTTAAAAAATAAGTTTTCAAAAAATGAATGTTTATTATTAATCATCATTAGTAAATTTATACGTGTTTTTAGTTGAAAATTTGTAATAGCATCAGCGATATTTTGGTTTTTTATATCATGGAAAAGATGAGCTATATGTTTAAAAAATGTCTCTAATTTTTCACGATTATGTTTTTGCTGTTCCGATAGTTCATGTTCGTAACGTACATTTAATATATTAATTCTTGAATGATATATAGAAGCAATATCTATGATAGGTTGTACGTGCTTTTCTTGAAAATTAATTCCATAGTCTGAAGGAAATAATATTTCATGGGGAGTTTCAAAAGGAAATTCACTAGGTATAGCTAATACAGGGCATTTGGCATTTTTTAGAACGTGTATTGTATTTGAACCAAATAAAACCTCCTTAACTCCAGAGGCTCCTTTGGTACCCATGGTTATCATGTCTATTACATTATCGTTGCATAGCTTACTAATTTCTAAAGGTAACGTGTTAAATACTGAAGAAGATGTAAAACGGTGTTTTGGATTATTAAATTGTTGCTGTATTCTTTCGATAAATTCTTTAAGTTTAGTTTCCGAAACATCTCTCATGGTATCAATCAAACTGAGCTGAGACATACTTGCACTTGTATAATCGTATTGAAAAATTATAGGTGTGTAGGTGTTTAGTAAATGAAATACACAATCTTCATCCTTGAATAATTGTAAGGTGTATGTTATGGCATTCCAAGAGTTCTCTGAAAAATCTGTAGGAATTAATATTTTTTTCATAATGCCTCTTTTTAATTAATAGCTTAAAAATACACTATAGAATAAAGGTCAGCCATGATATATATCAGGTTTACTATGCTAACAATATTTGCTAGTGTTTAAATTACACTTTTGAAGCACTTGATGCTTTTTAGCTCCATATCTATAAATGGTAATACCTTTAAGTCCATATTTCCAAGCTGTTTTATAAATTTTTGAAATGTCATTTATAGTGGCTTGTTCAGGTAAATTAATGGTTTTAGAAACGGCATTATCTGTATACTGTTGAAATATTTTTTGATGTTTTAAGTGGTATTGCCAAGGAATTTCTAAGCTAGTTTGAAAAATAGATTTCACTTTTTCAGGAATTGAATTTATATTTTTAATACTTCCTTTTTCCAACACTTCCTTTTTGAGTTTGTTATTCCAAAGATTTAACATTTTCATTTTTCTAATAAAGGGCTCATTTATTTCAATTTGAGTTTGATTATTAAGGATGCCTACTCTTTTATAAGCTAAAGCAAATAAAGGTTCAATAGAGTATGTTGTATTTGCAATTACAGAAATGGTTCCAGTAGGGGCAATACTATTGCAGGTAGCATTTCTTATGGGAGTTTTGGTAAGCGTACTTTTACTCCAATTAGGGAATGCCCCTTTTTCCTTAGCTAAATTTTCAGAAGCTTTGTAACTTTCATTTTTAATAAAACGCATCAGAGTTTCTGCTAAACTTAGTGCTTTTTTTGAAGCATACGATATTTCTAATAAAATTAATAATTCAGCCCATCCCATAACTCCTAAGCCAATTTTTCTGTTAGATTTTGTAATAGCTTCAATTTCTGGTAGTAAATAATAATTGGTTGTAATAACATTGTCTAAAAAACGAATGGTTAGATGAATGGTTTCAGAAAGAGAGTTCCAGTCTAAAATATAATTATCATTCTTTACTGTAACCATTTTTGACAGGTTTATAGAACCTAAATTACAGCTTTCATAGTTTAATAAAGGAACTTCACCACAGGGATTTGTAGCTTCTATATACCCAATGGTTGGTGTAGGGTTATTTTTATTTATTGTGTCTAAAAAAATTATTCCAGGGTCTCCTGTATTCCAAGCTTCATTAACGATAAGTTTCCAAAGTAATTGAGCAGATATTGTTTTACTAACCTTTTTTGTTCTAGGATTAATCAATTGCCAATTTTGATTATTCTCTAGAGCAATCATAAAAGCATCAGGAATTCCTACAGAAATGTTGAAATTTTCAATCGCCTTTTTTGAAGACTTTGACTTTATGAATATTTCAATATCAGGATGATTAATGTTTAGAACTCCCATATTGGCACCTCTTCGTTTTCCTCCTTGTTTTACATACTCTGTGGCGGCATCGTATATTTTTATAAAAGCAACTGGTCCAGATGATGTACCACTATTAGAGCTAACTAAGTCTTCTTTGGGGCGCAACTTAGAAAAATTAAACCCTGTACCACCTCCACTTTGGTGTATTAGCGCAGCGTTTTTTAAGGTAGTAAAAACACTATCCATACTATCTTCTATAGGTAATACAAAACAAGCACTCAATTGCCCCTTTTTACTTCCAGCATTCATAAGTGTAGGAGAGTTGGGCAAAAATTTTAAACTGCTTAAAAGGATGTAAAACTGTTGTTCGTAAAAAGTCTTTTTCTTTTCACA
The DNA here is from genome assembly GCF_964513795.1 of Tenacibaculum sediminilitoris. Taxonomy (NCBI): domain Bacteria; kingdom Pseudomonadati; phylum Bacteroidota; class Flavobacteriia; order Flavobacteriales; family Flavobacteriaceae; genus Tenacibaculum; species Tenacibaculum sediminilitoris. The sequence continues at coordinate 22,287 of NZ_CAZEQR010000005.1, forward strand.
ACTTGAAATATGTTTTGCTACTCGTATAAACATTTCATTGGGAGATTCTATTAGCTTCCCTTTCTCATCTTTTAATAAGTAGCGGTTTTCTAGAATTTGAATAGCATTGTTGGTAAGTGTATTCGTATTCATGTATAAGTTAATTTTTAATATATATAATCAAATAATTATTGATTAATTTTTATAAATGTTATTCATGAAGAACCAAAAAAGGAATATCTGTATGATAACTTATTTGTTCAGTTTTAGTATGAAATAGAATTTGTTGGAAATAATTTAAATTCTTGGCAACCATTGCTATAATGTTAATGTTTCTACTTTCAACAAAGCATTGTATTCCTTTTTCTACTTTCTTATTGGTTAAAAAGTGATAGCTATAATTAAAGCCATCAAAAAAATCACCCATTAATTCTTTGCAAGCCTTTTGATCCGTGTTTAATTGCTCTTCTTTATGACCGATATGAAGAATTCGTAAGCAAGAATTATTACTTTTTAAAATGTCTAAAATGGGTTGTAAAGTTTGTATATCATACGAAATAGCAAAATCAGTTGGGAAAGCCATTTCTCTTAATGCTGAATATGTAGCATTTTTAGGAACCACTAATGTGGTACATTTTACTTTGGTTATAACATCTCCAGTATTACTACCAACAATAAACTCTTTTAAGGCTGTAGCTCCTTGAGTACCCATAACTATTAGGGTTATTTTTTTTTCTAAAACATGTTTTCGTACAGATTCTATAAAAAAGCCATAATTAGTAAGTGTATAAAACCTATGTTTTCTGTTATGAGATACTTCTTTAGAAATTCGTTTTAATATTTTTTTTAATTGTTTCTTTGCTGGGTTTGTGTGAGTGTCTTCTATGTTTTTTGGGTCGAACCAAAGCATATTTTCTTCTTGGTAGCCACTTATATTGTTATTAACATATAGTATGTAAAAATTACAGCTTGTTTCAGCAAAAAAATCAAGTCCATATTTTAACGCATTCCATGAATTTTCAGAAAAATCTGTTAGAAATAAAATATTCTTCATTATTTAAATTCCTCTTTTATCAGAGTAAATCTAAAAGGAAAATATTTTTCAAAAAATGATATTGGTCATGACCGTATTTATACTAAAAAAATTAACAGAGATATTGAAGTTTTTCAATGTCTACGATTTTGATATTTCTCCCTTCAATTTCTATTATACCTTGTTTCTTAAAGGTAGACATTGTTCTGATTAAAGTTTCGGTGGCAATTCCAGCAACACTAGCTAAATCACTTCGTGAAATACTTATAGGGTCTTCTGGTTTACGATTTAGTTTTTCAGCAAATTTAAGAATGGTTGATGCTGTTTTTTTATGTACAGAACTATATGCCATTTGTAGTAATTGATTTTTCATGCCTTTAAGACTATCTGTTAACAGTTGCATGAGTTCTAAAGTTACTTTATGGTTTTTATTTAAAATGTTTTTAAGCTCACTTTTAGGAATACTTATTACTTGGGCATCTTTTATTGCCGTAGCTGTTTCTTGGTATGGAATGTTTTGGGTAAAAGAGGAGTATCCAAATAAATCATTTTCTTTATATAATTCAGTAATTAATTCCTTTCCTTGTTCGTCAAGTTTATAGCATTTAATAATGCCTTTTAAGACTAAGTAAATTAAGTTAGAATTGTCTCCTTCTTTATAAACTATATCATTTTGCTTGTAATTATGAAGGGAACCATTTTTCTCTAAAAAAGCTTTTAAATCACCTAAGGTTTGTATTTCTTCTATGTTATTATGTGTATTATTTTGAGACATTTCTCTTTCTTCCTTTAGTATAGTAGCTTTTGCAATACGACTTTCTATTGTATTGATAAGTTCTTCTTCATTAAAAGGTTTGGTAAGGTAATCATCAGCTCCCATATTCATACCTTTTCTTATGTCTTGTCGTTCAGTTTTTGCCGATAGAAAAACGAATGGAATATGTTTTGTTGTGTTATGCTTTGTTAGTTCTTGAAACACACTATAACCATCCATTTCTGGCATTAAAATATCGCAAACAATTATATCAGGAAGCACTTTAATAGCTTTATCTAAACCAATTTTTCCATTAGAAGCAGTTATTACTTCGTAGTTTGAGAGTTCCAATAGTTCTGAGGTGTTTTCTCTTAAAATAACATCATCCTCTATTAATAGTACTTTTTTCATGATTTTGTACTGTTAGGTAGTTCTATAGTAAAAACAGTTCCTTTTTGTTCTGTACTATCAAAATAAACTTTACCATTTAAATTTTCCATATGGTTTTTGACAATATTTAACCCAATACCTGTTCCCTGAGTATGTAAAGTATTTTTTGCTCTAAAATAACGGTTAAATATATTTTTTTTGTCTTCTTGGGGAATTCCTATACCGTTGTCCTTTACTTTAAATACTGTTTTAGTATCATCTTGAGTAATTGAGATGTTTATTTCAGTATTTTCTGACGAGTATTTTACGGCATTATGTATCAAGTTTGATAACGCTAATTCTACAATTTTCTCATCTTGATATAAAGAAAAAGAGTCTATATCTTTTGGGTAATTAATCTTTTGCCCTTCTTTCAATAGCATATTAGCGTTATAAACAACTTCGTTTACCACTTTACTTAATTTAAATGTACTTGGAGAATATTTTATCTTACCTTTTTCAAGCCTCTCCATAGTTAAGAAGTCATTTAATATGTTGTTGAGGTAATGTACTTTACCTGATATGATTTTAATATGTTTGTCACGTTTCTTTTGCTGTTCTGTTAGTTTATATTTACTTAATAGTATAGCGGAGGTTAGAATATTACTTAGAGGAGTTTTAAATTCATGAGAAACTAAAGATAGAAATCTTGATTTTAGCTCATTAAGGTCTTTTTCTTTTTTTAGTGCCAATTTAGCTTCTTTTTCAGCCTTAATACGTTTTTTGTTTTCAGCTTCCAATGCAAGAATCATATTTTTTAATTCATAGGTTCTTTTTGATACTTTTTTTTCTAGGTTTTCATTTAATGATTTAATTTTTTGTTCTTGCTCTTTACGGGTTGAAATGTCTATAACTAATGCCATAACATATTTTTTTCCATAAATATAAAAAGGGTTTAACCCCGCTTCTACAGGAAATATACTACCATCTTTTCGGACACCAGAAATATCTCTACCTTGCCCCATTTGACGATTTTCCTGTTGTTTCATAAAGCTTTTAAAATGAGTTTGATGTTCTTTATGATGGTTTTTGGGAATTAAAGTATTAAGAGGTTGCTTTATAAGTTCCCCTTTGTTGTAACCAAACATTTTTTCAGTAGCATCATTTACCTCAACAATATTCTGATAACTATCAACTACTATAACACCTTCAGAAATTGAACCCAAAAGAATATCAAAAATATCTTGATCTTGTTGAAACATGATAGTTAAGTTAGTTTGATAATGGGTTTAATTTACCTAAAATTAGAGTAATAACCAAGATGCTTATAAAACAAAAGTAGAACTGGTGTTTTAGTACAAATGATTTATATCATGTATAAGAGCTTGTAAAGCTGCTATTTTTATTTTACTATATTGGTATTATATATCATCAGTTAAGTACCTATTAAAAAAGCTCTTTCGTAATTCGTTTCTTGTTTCCTCTATTAATCGATTTACTTCTTTTTGGGTAATCCCTTTAATTATTGAAATTTCATCTACATTAAAATTATACTTAGAATAAAGCTCAAAAACTGATTGCATATGTAACGGAAATTTGTGTAGTATCATCTGCATATGTTTTTGTGTTTTAGCGTCGCTTAATTCTTTATCAAGTTTGTCTATATAATTTTGTTCGTCGTCTTCAACAAAAACATGATTTAAAGTATAATCATTCTTATGGAAAGAGCTGTCGTCTAATTCATCCATCATTAATAAATCACCTTCAGCATCAGCACTAAATTTTTCTTCCATTTCATCCCATTCAAGTTTAGAGTAATCATCAATATTTTTAAAAAAGAGCTCATCAAATTCTTCTTCTTCGATAATGTTTTCTAATAATTGATTGGTTTTTCGAAAAAGCCACAAATAGAAGTCTTCGGCTTTTTTTACTTCTTCGATATGTTCATAAACTTCTATAAATAGTTGGTCGACAAAATCGTCGGGCTTGTACTTGTTTTTAGAAAAATGCCCTTTTTTAATAGCGGCAACTAATCGCTGTTTAACGTACTTTCTAATACTTGGTAAAACTTTCAATATTAGTTTATTGAAAGTTTCCTTATCTTTTTTTTCTTTTGATTTAAGGAGGTCAGGGAATATTTGTGCTACAAATAAGTGAAACTCTCGCTGTAGGTAATTCATTTTAGTGCTTTTTCTGTTTTTAATTAAAGGATAATCTATTTACCAGACGTTAAAATCTTTTTATCTTCTTCATAAACTTCCTTTGAAATCTTACCTTTCGAGAAGCGTTTTTTTAAAATACCTAACGAACTATCCTTTTTTGTTTTTGGAAAGGAGAGATTGTATGATATCGCGAACAGGCAGATAATAAAAATAATCCATAAAAACCACCATATAACATGTATGTCAAAGTAATATCTGTAGTAATGCATGATTTCTATTTTTTAGTTAAATACTTTTTGGAGGTATGTTGTTATTTTTTATCATTCGAAATATTCTTGGTGCTCATATTTTCCAGACAAGATTGTAAGCATTCATTACTTATGATACCTTTTTGATGCATCATTTGCAACATGTTATGTATCTTAATACTGTCATTCATTATTTGGTGCATCATATTTTTATTTCCCATGATGTTATTCATCATCATATTATTATGCATTATCATTTGTATTACATGTTCATTATTGTATATAGTCTCCATGAATTCTGTCATGTATTCATGATCTTTTGCAATAGATTTAAAAATTCTCTCTTTTGTTTCTTGATTTTCAAGAATCTTATCTACATCTGGTTTTTGATTACAACTAATTAGCAATTGGAATCCAAATATTAATGAAAGAATTATTGATTTTTTCATGGTATTAAATTTTGTAGTATATATGTTATATTAATCATGATATTGGTAACTAAGGTAAAATGAACTTTTTTTATTTGAAATGATATTCGTCATATATAAAGAATGTATAGAAAGAAATATTGGTAATGATTATTTATGTAAATTTACTGATATATAGTGGTTTAGGTAATATTTGTCATTTTAGGTATTACCGAAGCTCAATACATTGATATGTTAAAATAGAATATAAATGAAAATCCCATTAGAAAGAAAAAACCTCTACGGTTACATCATAAATAGTATAATGGTTATAGTGCTTGGTGTCATTTATTGGAAACAAATGAATGCTACTGGTAGTAGTTTGTGGAATTGGATTTCATTGGCATTAATAATTGTTATTTTAGGGATGCTTACAACAGTGTTCTTTATTTTAAAAGCACAACTCAAAGCTAAAAAGAAATCGGAAGCAGCGCTTTTAAAGAGCCAAAAATTATTACAATCAATAATAAACAATACGGCTAATGCTATTTCTGTAAAAAAGATAAATGGTGAATATATATTGGTAAATGAGAAGTATCAATCTTTTTTTGGGGGGTCAGAGAAAAATTTAATAGGAAAAACGAACCACGATATTTTACCTAAAGAAATTGCAGATAGGTATCTTGAAGCTGATTTAGAGGTCATAAAAGCAGGGGAGGAAATTCAAATAGAAGAAATAGTAGAACAATCTGATGGGCCACACACATATTTATCTGTTAAATTTCCTTTATTTGACATTTCCAATAGGGTATATGCCATTGGGAACATTTCTACAGATATTACTGAAAGGAAGGTAATTACAGAGTCACAAAAAGCAGCAGATACTTTCTTTAATATTTCAATAGACAGTCTTGTTATTGCCTCTAATAAGAGGTTTCTAAAAGTAAATCCATCATTAAGCAACCTTTTAGGATATACTACAGAGGAACTGATAAGCAATCCATTTGCTAATTATATTTTTCCTGATGACCTTGAAATGACAGAAGAAGCTATTAAAAAATTAGAAAGTGGAGCTAATCTAGTAAGTTTTAACAATCGATGGATATGTAAAGACGGAAGTGTTAAATGGTTGTCTTGGAATGCTACTTCTGATATGAATACAGGAAGATTGTATGCTGTTGTAAGAGATATTACCAAAGATCTAATACTTCAAGAAGAGAATGAAAGAAGAATGAATGAATTATATGAGAATCAACAAAAATTAAACATGATTCTAGAAAATATTAGTGATGGAGTATTAGTTGCGAATACCAATAAACAGGTTATATTGGCCAATGAGGTAGCAAATGAGCTTTTTGGGATAGAAGATGATTCTAAAATATCTATAGATTTTTCAGATCATTTTAAAGTGTTAAACCCACATGGAGGGAGGACTTTTCCAGCACAAAATCTTCCAGCAGAACAAGCTTTGGGAGGTAAGATTACCAACGACATTGATGTGTTATTAATGAACAAAGAGACGAATGATATTAGAAGGGTTTTATTGAGTGGAAGACCTATAATTGATAATGAAAATAATATAGCAGCAGTAGTTGTAACGATTAAAGATATAAGCAGGTATAAAATGTTGGAGGAAGAATTGGAAAAAAAAGACCAAGAGTCGAGAAGAAGAATTGGTTTTAAGAGTACTGACTCCAAAAAGAAAAAATAATTTACTTATAACAATATAGCTCTCCTAAAAAAGGAATGCATTAGTTGTTTGATTTCTTTTCAGCTTTTTTCTTTTCCTTTTCTAATTTTCTAAAATAACCTCGTGTTAAAAAATTATGCTTAAAAGCTTCCATGTTTTCATTAAATTTTTCTGTTCCTTCATTTATATTTTTAAGTGTAGATTTTAGACTATTTACTAAGGAAGTGTCTTTTGTGATATAATTAAAAGCACCTTTACTAGAGTTAACATCGCGAACTAAAACATTAATATTACCAATAAGGCTATCAACTTTTGAGCTTGAAACTTCTAAATTGGCTACAACAGTTTTTAGTTTGTTGCCTGAAATCGTATCATTCATTAACATGCCTAAAACGGTATCATCGTTTGTTTTTAACGAAACTATCATATGGTTTAATTCGTTAACAGTATTTGATGCTCCCTGGCTTACTTTTTTAAGATTGTCAACAGATTGTTTTAAATCTTTAGCCAAAAGCGTATCATTTAATAAAACACCTAAAGCACCCTTTCCTTCTAATAATTTATTGGTTATTTTTAAAAGATCTACAGTAAGTTTTGCAGCATTTTTATTGGTAATATTTAAGGTGTTTAAAATATCATCAGTTCCAAGCTTATTGGAAGACTTAATAACATCACCATTGCTAATTGCTGTCTCTAATCTTTCTCCTGACACTATGTTTACAAGCATATTGCCTACGAGTCCATCTGAGCCTATTGTTGCTACTGCATCTTTATGTATATGACCAGCTATTTTTTTGTCAATAACCATATCTACTTTAATAGTAGAATCGTTAATCATGGTTATTTCTTTTACTGTTCCTATATCAATTCCTGAATAACGAACATTATTACCGTTTTGTAATCCATTAACATTTTGAAAGTAAGCACTAATAGTAAAGTTTTTTTTAAACATACTTTGTCGTTGTCCGATAAGATAAATAACGACAAGAAAAATAATGGTGCCTATAGATACAAATAATCCCAATCTAAATTTTTGTGAGTTTGTTTTTTTCATGATACTTATTTAAAAAAAGCTTTAACTTTTGGGTCTTTAGAATTGGATAATTCCTTAAACGTTCCAGTTGCATAATCGATACCATCAATAAGTAATATCATTCTGTCCGATATAACTCGCGCACAGTCTACATCATGGGTAATAATAAGCGATGATGTATTGTATTTCTTTTGAATATCTTGCATTAAGATAATAATTTCTTTCGCAGTAATAGGATCTAATCCACTTGTTGGTTCGTCGTATAAAATAATTTTTGGTTGTAAGATAAGTGTTCGGGCTAAAGCAACTCGTCGTTTCATCCCTCCAGACAATTCAGAGGGCATCATATCTATGGCGGTTGCCAGTCCAACATTTTCTAAAGCTTCAACAACCAACTTTTCAGTATCAATTAGTTTTTCATTCTTTTTTGTATGGCCACGTAATGGGAATTCTAAATTCTCACGTACGGTCATAGAATCATATAAAGCACTTCCTTGAAATAAAAAGCCTATGTCAGCTCTTAGAACATCTAAGGCCTCTTGATTTAGGGTAGTAATATCATGATGCATTACAGAAATAATTCCTTTATCAGCTTCTATTAAGCCAACTAAACATTTAATCATAACAGACTTTCCTGAGCCAGATCTTCCCATAATTACAAGGTTCTCACCTTCATAAAGCTGCATGTTAAATCCTTTAAGCACCTGGTTGTCTCCAAAGGCTTTGTATAAGTCTTTAATTTCTAGAACTACTTTTTTACTCATAATTCAAAAAAGATATCAGTTACAAAAACGGCTATAAAATCAATAATAAAGAGTAATAAAGATGCAGTTACTACGGCTGTGTTTGTAGCTTTACCTACACCAGCGGTTCCTTTTTTACAATTATAACCTTTAAAACAACCTATAAGCCCTATTGCAGCTCCAAAGAAGAACGATTTTATTGTGGCTGGAACCACATCTCCAAATTTCAAAGCATCTAGTACTTGATTAAAAAACAATACAAAAGAGACATTTCCTTTTGCGTTCTCAACTAAAAAGGATCCAAAAAGGGCAATGGTATCGGCTATAATTATTAACAATGGGAGCATAAAAGTAACAGCTAAAATTCGAGTAACTACTAAATATTTAAAAGGGTTTATGCCAGATACTTCCATTGCGTCTATTTGTTCGGTAACACGCATAGAACCTAATTCTGCACTAATCCCAGAACCTATTTTTCCTGCACATACTAAAGCTGTAATAATTGGGCCTATTTCTCTAACAATTGAGATGCTAACCATAGAGGGCATCCAAGATACAGCACCAAATTCCATTAAAGTAGGGCGAGTTTGTAAGGTTAGTACTAATCCGATTATAAAACCAGTAATACTCACTAAAAGTAACGAACGATTGCCTATTTGATAGCATTGTTGTAGTAGTTCCTTTAATTCAAAAGGCTGTTTAAAGGTTTCCTTAAAAAAACGGGAGGTAAAAAGAGATAATTCTCCAATCTCTATAAAAAAAGACTTTAGCTGCTTAGTCATGACATCAAAGCGTAGCATAAGTTAGGTTTAATGTTATAATCAAATGTATTTGAATCAAATGGTGTTCAAAATGATAAAAATCATATGGTGAAACTGATAGATATCATTTCAAATGAAATATTTTGATTATAAATTTAAGTATAAAATTTTAAATAAATATGTTATGAGTATAGGTTTAGTTCTTTCAGGTGGAGGCAGTAGGGGGATTGCCCATGTTGGAACGATAAAGGCATTAGAAGAGTTTGGTCTTTTTCCAACACATATTTCTGGGTCTAGTGTAGGTGCTATAGTTGGTTCGTTGTATGCTTATGGTTATGGTTGGGAAGAGATGTTAGAGTTTTTTAAAAGTGTTCAAATATTTGATATTAAAAAATATGCATTTAGAAAACCAGGGCTTATCGATACTGAAAAGTTTTATAAACAGTTTAATACTTATTTAAATGAAGACAGCTTTAGTCATCTTAAAAAGCCATTAGTAATTACAGCGACAGATATTTTAAATGGAACTCTAAAAACATTTAATAGAGGAGAACTGATAAGACCAGTATTAGGATCTGCAGCTTTTCCTGGTGTTTTTGCTCCTGTTAAAATTAACAGCTCTTATTATATAGATGGAGGAACTCTTAATAACTTTCCTGTGGAGTTATTAAAACCAGAATGCGATATTATAATAGGCAGTTATGTTAATGGTTTTAATACTATAACAATTAAAGATTTAAAATATTCTCATAATGTTATGAAACGTGCTTTTAGGCTAAAGTATTTTAAGGATGATTATGTGAAATTTAATGACTGTACACTGGTAATTTCACCTAAAGAGATAAGCAAGTATGGTATTTTTGATAAAAAACATCTTAATGAAATTTTCAATATTGGTTATAATGAAGCAGTAGAGGGGCTTACAAATCATTTTATGTTTAACCAAGAGACAAAATTAAAGAAAGCTATAAACTGATAATTGTCATTTAAAAATGCTACTAACAAACTTATCTTTACTAAATAATCACAATGATTATAAAGACTTTATTATATGTAAATACAGATAAAATCAAAAAATGCTTAAGATATTTAAAATAACTTCCGTCCTTGCCTTTTTGATTATCTTAAAGCTACACTTTCCTGATGATAAAAATATAATTTCAAAGGAAAAATCAATAGATAATAAAGTTTTACTTCAATCTACTTTGCCTGTTGTGGTTAAAGTTCATAACAACATTATTGTTGAGAATTATTTTGAGTATTTAGATTCTATTGTTAAAAAGTATGATTCGTTAGTTCCTTATATGTTAACAGAACATCTTTTGGTTAGGTCAAATCCTTGGATTATAGATACACTTCAAAATACTGATTATTATAGGATGAAAGCTATAGATTCTTTTGTTTATGATCAGAAAAAAATGATTGTCTTGCCCAAAGGAGCGTTAATAGTTATTCCTGATTCTATAACTTCAAAAAAGATACTCGATTCTTTTCAAAGAACTAGTATCGATATTAACATTCCAGAATTTAGACTTAAGATATATGAAGATTCTTTGAAGTTGTATGATTTTCCTATAAGAGTAGGGAAAAATGAGGAGAAATATCTTAAAATGTCCGATAGAGTAGAGGATTTAAAAACAAAAACGGGAAAAGGTTTTATAGTAAATCATATTCGTAAACCACGATATGCAAATCCAGTTAACAACTTTGAGTACTTAACAACCAAAAGAGATGATAATAGAATAACTAAGCTCCCTCAAATTCCTTTTATAGAAACAGAAATAAATGGATTACGCTATGGACAAATGATACACCCAACAACTAATCCAACAACTTTAGGAAAAGCATACTCTAATGGCTGTATTGGAACAAAAGAGGCAGACGCTTGGGTTATTTATTATTATGCACCTATAGGTACGAAAATAGAGATAAGGTATGATTTAGAGGTATTAGACGAAGAAAGAAATAAAAAGTATTTAAAAAATATTTATAAAAGGTAATTTTTTATTTAACACTACACATTAGTTAATTCATTTTCTGTTGTTTTATTCTCTTGCCAACAATTTAAATTATAAATAGTGGTTTCAGCAATGTTGGTTATCGCTTCTTTGGTTAGAAAGGCATGATGGCCAGTAATGAGTACGTTTGGCATTGCTATTAACTTCATTAAAAGAAGATCTTCAAGAGCTTTTTGAGAATCGTTACTAAAAAAAACACCTTTTTCTTTTTCGTATACATCAATACCTAAAGCACCAATTTTCCCCTTTTCTAACCCTGCTATTATATGTTCTGTATTTATAATAGCACCTCTAGCTGTATTTATAATAATAACACCTTCCTTCATTTCAGAAATCAAGCTATCGTTAATCAAGTGATAAGTTTCAGTAGTTAAAGGTGTGTGCAAAGAAATTACATCAGCCTCTTTACATAGGGTTTTTAAAGGTGCATATTGCAACTGATAAGAATTCACTAATTTTTTACTTTCCTTAATATCATATCCCAGTAACTTACACCCAAAACCATGCATAATTTTACACATAACCGAACCTATTTTTCCTGTTCCAACAATGCCTATTGTTTTGTTGTTTAAGTCAAAACCAAGAAGGTTGTCTTGAGTAAAATTAAAATTACTTATACGTTTATTAGACTCTATCAGTTTTCTATTTAAAGCTAATAATAATGCAGTAGCATGTTCAGCAATAGCATAAGGTGAATAAGCAGGTACATTTGCAACCTTTATGTTTAGGTTAGATGCCGCTTTTAAATCTATATTGTCGTATCCAGCAGACCTTAAAGTAATGTGCTTAATGTTTAACTCATTTAGTTTTTCAAGAATAACAGCATTAGCTTCATCTGCTGCGAATATAGATATTGCATCATACCCCGTAGATAACATTACGGTCTTTAAAGATAAAGCTTCTTTTATAAATGTTAGTTCATGTTTTTCTTTGTTCGCTTTTTCTAAATAAGGGATCTCAATTTTTTTTGAACTATATACAAGTACTTTCATAGGTAAGAAAATGAATTAAACAGCCTCTAAATTATTAATTCAAGAATTGAAGGACAATGATATTTATCATTCACAAATAGGGAGGTAATTAAATATTTTCTTTTAAAAGAAAGTATTTACCCTTATCAGTAATACTAATTCGGAAAAATTATAAAAGATTTGCAAAAAAACAAGACTAAAATTAAAATGAGTAGACCCACTAAAAAATGGCTATATGTTAGTTCTAAATAAATACATAATTAGAGCTTGGTTTCCTATTTGCAACTCTTAGCTTTTCAACACTTTATTAGACACTCCTTCAAATTCTTCTAAAGTTTTGTCGCTAGGCATACCAATCATAAATAAGTTTTCCTCTTTTTCTTGTATTTAGATACAATATCTCTTTTGAACCTTTTGAGAAATGAGAGGCTGTTAGGCTTAGAAGCTAACATTGAAAAAATTAGTAAAACAAAGGAGGTTATAATTAAAATAGCTATAATTTTAACACTAAAGTTGATTGAGGTAATGTAGTCTCTAGTAAGTACCAAAAGATTTTCGAGGACCTTTTCTAGTAGTGTATATGCTTGTATTTTTATGAAAATCGGTTTCTTTGGTAGTCATGGCAGTCATCTTTATAAAGTTTATGCGATAAAAGTTTACTAAGAGCACTTTAGTTTGTGAAGAGTTGTAATTTAGTTTCATTTACTAATCTAAAAGGTACTGTAAAGTTAAGTCGTTTGTGATTTGTTAATTTATTTTTTCAGAGTGAAAAAAATACTTCTCGAGGAGTGCTTTAAATTTACAAAAAAATACGTTTTTTTATTACTTGGGTGTTGGAAATGAGTTTTAGGTTAAAGAAGATTAAAAAAATAGATGAATTAACAGAATTCCATTAATATTAATTAGTGAAAACAAAAAAGCTTCACAAAAAGTGAAGCTTTAAAGGTGGTCCCACATGGGCTACCTTTTTTGTTTAATACAGTTTTTTAATATTTAACTCTATGTAATACAGTAATTAAAGACTTTTTGTTAGTGGTGTTTAATCAAAATTAATTAAATTGTACGAAACAAATATCCCCCTATACCCCCTTTTTTTAATGAAAAAATTCTAGGTATATAATGGGTTAAGTTAACTTAAATTAAAGAAAATTAAATTGCAATATTCATTCACACTACGAAAAGATAAGATCAATAAAGATGGGTTGATTCCAGTTAGGTTATTAATTACAGTCAATGGAGAAAGGGCAAGAAAGAATGTTCCTGGGGTAAAGGTAAGACTCAAAGATTGGAAAAATGAAAGGATAAAACCGAATCTTAAAAATGTAAGAAGTCTCTTACTTAATCAAATGTACTAAAAATATGTTGTTTAATAACTAGACTGTTTTGGATAGGTTTGTTATTTTAGTATCAAATTTTTAACTTCTTATAACTATGTTAATGCAAAAAAATAATCCCTCAGAAAATCTAAGAATAATAGCAGACAATTTACAATCAAAAATTTTTACAGCTGTATTCATAGTTTTAATATTGATTATAGTTTATTTTTCTCTTAGAAAGTATATAAGGAACTGGTTTAATAATTTTTAGAGATAAAAGAAACCCTGTTAAGATCAATCAAATGAACATTAGAGGAAGGAATATTTGAGTTCTTGGTGTTTTAATAGGTGAGAAATAAAATAGCATTTAAAGTTAAAGTTTAAGTAATTAGGCTTGGTAGACTGGATGAGTATTTAATTGAAAAACAACTCAAAAAGTTGTTTGGCTTTTATAGCTTTAAATTGACTGTTTAAAACTGGGTGTGACCTAAATAAATATCTTCTTGCTTGTTGTATATAATTATCTTCGAAAATAATATAGTAAGTATTAGATGTTGGAGTAAATTGCCCCAAGTTAGATTCTGCCCCACGAACTTTTTGTGTAAAGCTTTTTTTGTCGCCTAAAGAAGCAAAAGTCGTACAATTACACTTTAATTCAACTAGTTGAATTAATGTCTCTTTACGAACTAAAGTATTTTCAATAATAAAAATAATATCAATTGATTTATATTGTCTTCTACCTGCTGTTCTAGAAATTTCCCCTTCTAATTTATCTCCATCTATAACTGTTATTTCCTTATCCTTAAAGGAAGATGATGATGAATTACAGCCTTCCTTAGTTAAAATGGAATATATGTCCTCAAGAATATTAGGGTAATTAACGGCAAGAGGATATTTTATTGTTAACTCTTTGTTGTATTTAAAATTACTCATCTTCACTGCCATATAAGTCCATCCTGTCTAGAGCAATATTAAAGGATTCAAATATAGGTTCTATGTCTGTTCCTAAATCCTTGTAATTGTAAAGGTTGGATTTTTTATTTTCTTTTTCAGCTAAATAAAAATTTAATTTTTCAAGTGTTTTTTCTTTTTCAGCTATAATTTTTAATGCACTTACCATGTCCGGATTGTGACTTGCAATAAAAAAACTAACCCCAATATGCTTATTTAATAAAACTATTAGGCGAGCATATTCGATAATCCATTGAGGATGGAGATGAGATTCAGGTTCATCAATAATTAAAAGTGTCTTATTATTGATAGTTCCGTTTTTTAACAAAAGTTGGATTATACTAAATGATTTTATGCCAGTTGCACAGTCTAGTAAGTTAAATGTTTTTCCATCAGGTCTTTTGAATACAAAATCATTCATGCCAAGAATAGAATCGTCGAGGACAACGTCACCATTGATAATCTCTTTAGAAATCAAATTAGAGAAAAATTCATTTTTATTTTTCTTATATGGTTCTCTAAGTGCGTTCTCTAAATCATCCCAGTGATTACTATCAAAGGTATCTATTCCAATGGTCATAGGAGTGTCTATGTATACAGTGTTTTGGATGGAGTAAGGAATAGAAAGGTTATTTTTATTTAATGATACTATTTCGCTACCAAGTTCAAAAACACTGAAGGTTTGTGGAAGTTTAGTGTCGTGGAAAGCATTTCTTAATCCTTCCTTAAAAAGATTAGTAGTTCTGTTTTCAAGTTGTCCAAAAGCTTTTTGGAAATGAAAATTTATTAAACCTTTTATTTTTGAGAAAGGATTTTTGTCATTTGAAGATTTAGAATTTGATTCTTCTATAACTATATCCTCAGCTATGTAATCTAATCTTTTGTAAAAAGCATCATTTGGGATGGAACTAAGTGTAACTGCTAGTTCTACTCTTTCAATAAACTCAACCCATTCATTTAATAAGTTTTGATCTACTTTGTAATATCTAGTACGTTCTCTTAAATGCGATAAATCATTATATAGTTCGGTTCTAGAGTATCTGTTTTTGCCTCTTCTGGAAATTTCAATAAGCGTAATATCTAAAAATCGATAAACACTATTTAATTCTGAATCAAGTTTTCTAGATACTAATGAATCATAGTTAGAAATTGTACGATATAAATAGTATAATAACTTTGAGAGTGTGCTTTTTCCACACCCATTTTCTCCTGCGACTACTGTTATGCCATCAATTACTATGTCAGCATTATTTATAGCTCTGAAGTTTTTAGTTATTACTCTAATTTTATTTTTTGTGTTTTCCATTAGCCTACTTAATAGTAAAAAGAATTCTCAAACAAATGTAACTAGAAAAAAATAATTAATAGGAAATATTAACTTAGTTATAAAAAAAGAGCCCCTGATTGTCCCCCTGTTTGAAAAAAAAACTCATAATCTATTGATTATGAGTTTTTAAAGTGGTCCCACATGGACTCGAACCATGGACCACCTGATTATGAGTCAGGTGCTCTAACCAACTGAGCTATAGGACCCTTTAAATTTGGACTGCAAAAATAAAATAATTTTTCAAATAAAAAGCTTTTTTTTAAACTTTTCTGCTCATTAAATTTTTACCAAAAACACGTAAGCCCTCTTTTTGTTTACTAGTAATAGTAAGGTGCTCGAGGCTTTCAAATGACTTATTTGTATAATACTCAATAAGTTTGTGTGTTTCTTGAGGAATGTTATTTTCTTTAAAAATGTTAGAAACAGTAGCTATTTTCTCAGTATTATTTTTTTGTTTTTCGTTATAAAGGCGTAATAAATTTTCTTTGTCGGTATTATTAGCTAGCTCTAAAGCTTTTAAATAAAGGAATGTTTTTTTATTTTCAATAATATCGCCACCAACTTGTTTTCCAAAAGATTTAGAATCACCAAAAGTATCCAAGTAATCATCTTGTAACTGAAAAGCAATACCTAAGTTTAGACCATAGTCATATAAATGTTGTGCTTGTTCTTCATCAGCTTTTGCTACAATTGCCCCCATTTTTAAAGCCGCAGCAACTAAAACGGATGTTTTTAATGTAATCATCTTAATATATTCATCAATGGTTACATCATTTCTAGTTTCGAAATCTACATCTAACTGTTGACCGTCACAAACTTCAAGGGCTGTTTTGCTAAATAACTTAGCTAGCTTCTGAAAAACAGTAGATTCATAGTTTTCAAAATATTGATAGGCTAAAATAAGCATTGCATCACCAGATAAAATCCCCGTATTTATATTCCACTTTTCATGTACAGTTTCCTTTCCTCTTCTCAAAGGAGCATCATCCATAATATCATCGTGTACTAAAGTAAAATTATGAAAAACTTCAACAGCCAATGCAGCAGGTAATGCTCTTTGATAATCGTTTGAAAAAACATCAGCAGCAATTAAAGTTAACATTGGTCGAATTCTTTTACCTCCTAATTGTAGGATGTATTCTATCGGTTCATAAAGATTTTTAGGCTCTCTCGAAACCTTTTGAGATTCTAAATAAGATATAAAGTCTGATTGATATAATAATATGTCCAAATCTAAAAATTTTTGTAAAAATACGGTAAACATAATTTTTAATTATAAAGGAATGGTAAAAAAGATTAAAACTTAGGAAACTTTTTTTGTTTCTAGAGTTTCCTGTTGTACTTTTGCAAGCAATTGTGAAAGATAAAATTATAGATAAGGCAGGTGAGATGTTTTTAACCCTAGGGTTTAAAAGCGCAACGATGGATGATATAGCGAAAGAGCTTGGTGTGTCAAAAAAGACATTATACAAGTACTTTCCTAACAAAACGGCTTTAGTTGATGCGAGTACTGAGGCGGTTCATAATACAATAAGTGAAGCTATTGACAAGGTTAAAAGTCAAAATTACAATGCGGTAGAAGAAGAGTTTGCAGTAAAAGCAATTTTTAAAGAAATGTTTAAGAATGCAAAAACGTCTCCTATGTATCAGTTAAAAAAGTACTATCCAGAAACCTATACAAAGCTAGCAGAAAGAGAGGTGTGCATGTTTAGAGATTGTAATATAGATAATTTAGAAAAAGGCGTTAACCAAGGATTATATAGAGCAGAAATAAAGAGTGATCTTTTAGTAAACTTTTATTTCACATTGGTCTTTGGGGTGTTTGAAAGTGAATTATACAGTAACGACATGCAAGAAGTTATGCAGATGGAGTATGAAATTTTAGAATATCATATAAGAGCTATTGCTACAGAAAAGGGAGTAAAAGAATTAGAAAAACAATTAAAAAACATAAATCTAAACTAAAAACAATGAGGAAATACATATACAGTGTATTTGTGTTCTTTTTTATAGGGAGTATTACCGCCCAAGAACAAGAAAAAGAAATGAGTTTATCAATGCAAGAAGCGATTGATTATGCTATAAAAAACAGTTACGAAAATAAAGTCTCTTTAAATAATATAGAGGCAGCCAAAAAGAGAAAATGGGAAACAACTACAATAGGTTTACCACAAATTAATGGAAAAGTTGATTATCAAAACTGGATAAAACAACAAGTGTCTTTATTACCAGTTGCAGCTTTTGATAATACCCAAAGTACAATAGATATTGTAGAAGAATATTTTGATGGTGCTGTAAGAAATGGAAAAGAAGTAACAACACCAACAGGTTTTATTCCTTTACGATTTGGAACAAAACAAACAATGAATGCATCGGTAACTTTAACTCAGTTGTTGTTCGATGGTTCTTATTTAGTAGGGCTACAATCGGCAAAAACATATTTGAAAATATCAGAACAGGCAAAAGAAAAAACAGAATTAGCAACACGTGAAGCTGTTATCAATGCTTACGGAAATGTATTGGTTACTGAAAAATCAATTGAGATTTTAGAGAATAACAAAAAAATATTAGAGAAAAACTTGAATGAAACTCAAAAAACCTACGATAATGGGTTGACAGAGTTAGAAAACGTAGAACAATTGCAAATTACTTTAGGAAACGTTGAAAGCAACTTAAGAAATGCTGAACGATTAAAAGAAATTGCATATCAAATGTTAAATGTTTCACTAGGAAATACAATTAAAACACAATTAACCTTAACCTCCACCTTAGATAATTTGGTTGTTGACAATACCGATTTAAGCTTATTAGCTGCTCAATTTAATATTGATAATCATATTGATTTTAAAATAGCTCAAAACGATAGAGAAAGTAAGCGCTTATTAATGAAGTTAGAGCAAAGTAAGGCATTACCTAGCCTATCAACATTTATCAATTACGGAGCTAATGCCAACTCAGACGATTTTAATTTCTTAGACAGCAATCAAAAATGGTTTGACTATTCATTATTTGGGGTGAGTTTAAATGTACCTATTTTCAGTAGTTTGGGAAGAAGTTCAAGAACAGCACAAGCAAAAATAGCATTAGAAAATGCAGATATTCGATTAGAAGAAGCAAAGCAAAAGTTAAACTTACAAGTAGAAAGAGCTAAAAGTGAGTATCAATTAGGAATTGAAAACTACGAAACAGCTAAGAAAAATTTAGCGTTAGCTGAACGAATAGAAAAAAAGCAACAAGTAAAGTTTTTTGAAGGAATCTCTTCAAGCTTCGATTTACTACAAGCACAAAACCAGTTATATACACAACAGAACAATTATGTACAATCAATGTTGAACGTAATAGCTAAAAAGGCACAATTAGAAAACGCATTAAACATACCACTAAAATAAAATCAACTATAATGAGAAAAATATATTCACTATTCTTAATTACATTGCTTTTAGCCTCATGTGGAGGTAAAAAAGAGAAGTCTGTACAAGACGTAATAGCATCTAACGATTTAGCCAAAATTAGAGAGAAAAAAGCATCGTTAGATACACAAATGCAAACACTATCTGATGAAATTAAAATTTTAAATGATAAAATTTCTGAATTAGATACAAACAAAAAAATTCCATTAATTACAGTTCTTTCAGCAAAGGAAGAAGCTTTTAATCACTATTTAGAATTACAGGGAGCAGTACAAACAAAGCAAAATGTATTAATCTACCCAGAAATGCCAGGGCTTCTAGTACGTATTTACGTGAAAGAAGGTCAGTATGTTAAAAAAGGACAAACCTTAGCAAAAATTGACGATGGAGGTTTAGCAAATCAATTAGCTCAAATAGAGGCACAAGCTGCATTAGCAGAAACGACATATAAGCGTCAAAAGCGTTTGTGGGATCAAAAAATAGGGTCTGAAATTCAGTTTTTACAAGCAAAAACAAATTATGAAGCACAAACCAATGCGGTTAGTCAATTAAGAAGACAGTTGGCAAAATCGGTAATTACAGCACCTTTTTCAGGAGTGATTGATGACGTAATAAAAGAGCAAGGAACTGTAGTAGCACCAGGAATGGGATCGGAAGTTTTTAGAATTGTAAACCTAAAAAACATGTATATCGAAACAGATGTACCTGAAAGTTATATTACATCTATTAAAAAAGGAAAAAATGTAGAGGTTGAGTTTCCTGTATTAGGAGAGAAATTAACTTCTAAAATTCGTCAAGCAGGCAACTTTATTAACCCAGCAAATAGAACGTTTAAGGTAGAAGTAGGAGTGCCTAACCATGAAGGTAAGATTAAGCCTAATTTAACAGCTAAATTAAAAATCAATGATTATTCTAATGAAAAAGCAATTTTAATTCCGCAAAGTATTATTTCAGAAAACGCAAATGGTGAGCAATATGTGTATGTGGTAGAAGATATAAAAGATCAGGTGGGAACTGCTAAACAAACAATTATAACTACAGGGAAAACACAAGAAGATATTATTGAAGTTTTAAGCGGAATTGAAAGCGGGACAAAAATTATAAAAGAAGGAGCTCGTAGTGTAAAAAATGGACAGGAGGTTAAGGTGTTAGCTGTTAGTCAATAGTTTTTTGGTCGGTAGAATGAAAGAAATTAAATTCCAGTTCGAAAATTTAAAAATGTATCAAAAATCACTTGATTTTGTAGATATTGTTTATAAAGTTAGCAATACGTTTCCAAAAGAAGAAAACTATCGATTAACGTCACAATTCATAAGGGCAGCCACTTCTGTTGCATTAAATATTGCAGAAGGCTCAGGAGATACAAACCCGCAATTTTCTAGATTTTTGCAAATAGCATTAGGTTCTGTTAAAGAATGTGTGGTTTGTGTAGCAATCGCTAAAAATCAAAAAGTATATTTCAATAGAAGAAGAAAATAATTTAAGAGAAAGATTAGAAGAATTATCAAAGATGATAAGCAGTCTCCAAAAGTATCTTAAAAACACTAACGACTAAAAACTAAAGTCTAATGACTGATAAAAAACAAAAAAAACAAGTAGATAAAGAGTTTGGTTTGTCTTCTTGGGCAATAAATAATAAAACAACCATCTACGTAATGATGGTTATGATACTTATAACAGGTATTTCTGCCTTTTTAAGTATGCCAAGAGAAAATTTCCCAGAAATTAGAGAAACCAAAATTTATATAAGTTCTCTGTATCCAGGAAATACAGCTGAAGATATCGAGAAATTAATTACCGATCCGTTAGAAGATAGACTTAAAACGGTAAGTAATGTAGTAGAAATTACGTCTACATCGCAGGAGGATTATTCGATGGTAGTAGTTGAGTTTGACGAAAACATATCAGTAGATCAAGCTAAACAAAAGATAAAAGATGAAATAGATCAAGAAACGTCTGGAGAAGATTGGCCCACGTTTAATGGAGCTAAAGTAGAACCGAATGTTTTTGAGCTAAGTATTTCTGAAGAAATGCCAATTTTAAACATCAACATTTCTGGAGATTATCCAGTAGATAAATTAAAAGAATTTGGGGAGTATTTAGAAGATGAAATAGAAGATTTACAAGAAATTAAAAAAGTAGATATTCGTGGAGCAGAAGAAAAAGAAGTTGAGGTAGCTGTTGATATTTACAAAATGATGGCAGCACAAGTAAGTTTCCAAGATGTAATTAACGCAATTAACGGAGGCAACTTAACAATGTCGGCAGGTAATTTAATTGCTAGTGGACAGCGACGTACTGTTAGAATTTTAGGAGAAATTGAAGACCCGAAAGAGTTACAAGACTTTGTTGTAAAATCAGAAAGAGGAAACTCAATTTACCTTAAAGACATAGCAAAGGTTTCTTTTAAAGATAAAGATAAAACTACCTATGCACGTGAGTTTGGAGAAGCAGTAGTTATGCTGGATGTTAAAAAACGTTCAGGAAAAAACATGGTAGAGGCTGCTGAAAAAATTCAGAAAATAGTAGAAGATACCAAAGCCAATATATTTCCAAGTAATTTAAAAGTAACCGTCGCTAACGATCAATCTTCAAAAACTATTGGTCAGGTAGATGATTTGGTAAATAATATCATCTTTGGGGTTATCCTAGTAGTATTAGTATTAATGTTCTTCTTAGGGTTCAAAAACGCCTTATTTGTTGGATTTGCCATTCCTATGTCAATGTTCATGTCATTAATGATATTGAGTTGGCTAGGATATACCATGAACACCATGATTCTTTTCGGGTTAATTATGGGACTAGGAATGTTGGTAGATAACGGAATCGTAGTAGTTGAAAATGTATATCGTTTAATGGATGAAGGTATGCCTAGAATTGAAGCTGCTAAAAAGGGAATTGGAGAAATTGCATTTCCAATTATTATCTCTACAGCAACAACAGTAGCAGCATTTATTCCATTAGGAATGTGGCCAGGAACCATGGGACAGTTTATGATTTATTTCCCTGTAACATTATCTGTAGTATTAGGTTCATCATTATTTGTGGCAATATTTTTTAACTCTGTGCTAGTATCGCAGTTTATGAGTGTTGAAGATAAAAACATGCCTTTAAGACGTATTATTATCTTATCGGCTACTATGGCAATTATAGGTTTGCTAATTGCGCTATTAGGAGGAACGTACAAAGCATTGGGAACGGTAATGATTTTTACAGCTATTATGTTGTGGATTTACCGATTAGCTTTACGTCCATGGGCAAATCGTTTTCAAAATACAGTATTACCGCGTTGGGAACGTTTTTATGAAAGAATGTTGAGAGCAGCCTTAAGAGGATGGAGACCATACATTATTTCTTTAGGTACTTTAGTCTTGTTATTTATTGCTTTTGGAGGTTTTGGAGCCTCAATAGGAAGTCAACGTACTAAAGTTGAGTTTTTCCCAGACAACACACCAAACCAGATTATTGTGTATATCGAGTATCCTCAAGGAACTGATATTGAAAAGACAAATCTGATAATGAAAGATTTGGAAGAGCGTGTATATAAAGTATTAAACTCACCAGAATATGTTGATAACGGTTATAATTTCTTAGTAGAAAGTGCCGTTTCACAAGTAGGAGCAGGATCAGGAAACCCACAAACAGATGGAGGTTCAACTGCGGAAATGCCTCATAAAGGAAAAATTACTGCTTCCATGCGTGAATACAAATATCGTAGAGGAGCAGATAGTAAAGAGTTACAAAAGAAGGTAACCGAAGCTTTACGTGGAATTTATCCAGGGTTAGAAATTTCAGTTGAAAAAGAAGCGGTAGGTCCACCAGCAGGATATCCTATTAATATCGAATTAGAAGGAAATGATTATGCAGAGTTAATTAATACTGCTGAAAAGATGAGGGACTTTATCAATTCAAAAAGTATTGCAGGTATTGATGAGTTAAAGATTGATGTAAACAAATCTAAACCATCAATGTTGGTAAATGTTGATCGTAAAAAAGCTGGAGAATTAGGAGTGAGTTCTTCGCAAGTTGGAAGCCAGTTGCGTAATGCTATTTTTGGTTCGAAAGCAGGAGTTTATAAAGAAGATGGTGATGATTATGATATCTACGTTCGCTTTAACAAAGAAAACAGATATAATAAAAGTGCAATTTTCAATCAAAAAATTACTTTTAGAGATATGTCTTCAGGTACCATTAAAGAAATTCCTGTATCTGCAGTAGCAAAACAAACAAATACCTCAGGGTTTAGTGCTATTAAGCATAAAGATGTAAAAAGAGTGGTAACGGTATATTCAGCTTTAGCTCCAGGGTATACAGATGCTGCAGCCATTGTATCAAAAATTCAAAATGAAATGAAAATGTTTACTGAAAAACCAGATTCAGTAAAAGTGGATTACACAGGGCAGATTGAAGAACAAGAGAAGCAAATGGCATTCTTAATGAAAGCATTTTTTGGCGGATTAGGATTAATTTTCTTGATTTTAATTTTCCAGTTTAACTCTGTTTCTAAGCCAGCAATTATCATGCTAGCTATCTTTTTAAGTTTAATAGGTGTATTTGGAGGGTTAATCATTACAGCAAAACCATTCGTAATTATGATGACTATGATGGGGATTATTTCCCTTGCAGGAATTGTGGTAAATAATGGAGTAGTACTGCTAGATTATACACAGCTACTTATAGACCGTAAAAAAGCAGCATATGGGCTATCAACAGATGAGTTTGTAGATATAAATACGCTTAGTGAAGCCATTATTAGAGGAGGTAAAGCACGTTTACGACCAGTATTATTAACGGCAATCACAACCATTTTAGGGTTAATTCCATTAGCAACAGGGCTAAATATTAATTTTTTCACCTTAGCTAGTGAGTTAAATCCGCATATATATGTAGGAGGGGACAATGTAATTTTCTGGGGCCCATTAGCATGGACTGTTATTTACGGATTATTCATAGCAACCTTCTTAACATTAATTGTAGTGCCGATATTATTCTACTTAATCACTAAGTTCAAAATGTGGTTACGTAGCGTTTTATAATTGATTTTTAGTTAACTGTAAAAAGGGTTAAAAGTAATTTACTTTTAACCCTTTTTTAATTGTGTAGAACAAAAAGTTAATCAGGTAATCGATCTTTGTCTTTTTTTGTTCTGTTAAATCGATAAGTAAAAGTTACAGAAGTGTATCTACCAATAGGTTTGTTATACCTTGTTGCGGTGTAATTTTCACCAGTAATTAGCTGTTTACTCACCCTAGAGTCAAAAATATTGTTCACGTTTAAAGTAAGTGTGGCCTTGTCGTTCCAAAAATCTTTGCTCACACCTATGTTAGCTCTATACTGAGCTTCAGTAAAAATTTGCCCGCTTTGTCTCTCTCCAAGATAATTTAAGCTAGATTGAATAGTTAATCTTGAAAACTTCATTCTAGAGTTTAAACGAGTAGACCATGTGTTGTCATCAACAGTATATATTCCTCTCTGATTAAAAGAATAGTAGTTAAACTCACTTGATAATCTCCACCATTTATAAGGAGAATATTGAACAGCTAACTCAGCTCCTAATCTTTCCTCTATTCCTGAGTTGATAGGTTTGGATATTAAAGCTCCAAAAGAATTTGTTGATACCAAAGTTTCAAATACATTGGTAGTTCGTTGGTAATAAATTGATGGATTTAAGGTGAATTTGCTCCACCTCTTTAATAAGCCTAACTCGAAAGAATTCGTGTACATAGGGTTTAAATCTGGGTTACCTACGCGTATGTTTCTACGGTCAGAAATTCCACCGAAAGGGTTTAAGTGCCAAAAACTAGGACGTCTAATTCTTCTACTATAACTTAATTGCAAATTAGTAGCTTGATTAAAGCTGTATGTAAAATGGGCAGTAGGAAATAAATCAGTATACTTTTTACTAGTTTTAAATTGATTGTTTCTGTCGGTACTTCCAGTATTAGCATGCTCAGTACGTAAACCTAATAAATATTGTAGTTTGTTTTTTTTATTTCCGTATTGAACATAGGCTCCATAAATACGTTCATTATATTTTAATAAGTTATTTAAACTATCAATTATAACAGCATTATCCCAAACTTTATAATCACTATCAATATTTCTAATTTCTCCTTTTATCCCCATTTCTACATGTGATTTTTCTGAGATAGGTAGTTTAAAATCAGTTTGGAATAAAAAATCTTTACTACTTTCTATGTCTCTACTTCGTAAAATATTTACAGCTGAGGTCGTAGGGAATTGTTGTTGCTCTTTAACTAATTCATTTTCGTCATCATTCCAAAAATCGTATTGAAAGTTAGCGGTAAATTTCTGTCCTTTTTTAGTAAATGTTTTTACGTAATTTAATTCAATTTGATTTGCTTTCTGAGGTTCTTTATATGATTCTTGTGTAGTAAGAATGCTATCTGTTTGTTGTGTGCTGTCTAAAAAGTTAAAGGTATAATCAACATTGTTTTTACTTGTATTGTTTCTATGGTAGTAACTTAGAGTAAGAGTGTTTTTATCATTAATGTAATAATCACTTCCA
The DNA here is from genome assembly GCF_964513795.1 of Tenacibaculum sediminilitoris. Classification (NCBI taxonomy): domain Bacteria; kingdom Pseudomonadati; phylum Bacteroidota; class Flavobacteriia; order Flavobacteriales; family Flavobacteriaceae; genus Tenacibaculum; species Tenacibaculum sediminilitoris. Next base: position 47,988 of record NZ_CAZEQR010000005.1, read on the forward strand.
AAATAAAGGTTAAAAGTACTACGGCTTCTAGTAGTATTAGTTACTCTGTTAGAATAAGAGGTTACTGTCCCATTATCGAGGTTAGTTCTGTTCAAATAACCATTTCCATCGAAAGACATATAACGATACCCAATATTAGAAAATAAATTAAATTTCTCTTTTTTGTAGTTCATATTGTAGTTGATGCTATGATTGTCAGGAATTCCTGTGGTTAATTGTAGAGAGCTACCAAAACCACCGTTTTTATTTTTCTTTAAAATGATATTGATGATTCCGGCAGTTCCACTAGCATCGTACTTAGCGGAAGGGTTGGTAACTACTTCAACCTTTTCTATGTTTTCAGAAGGAATTGATTCTAAGCCGTTGTTTGCTGTTAAAACAGAAGGCTTCCCGTTAATTAAAATACGAACATTCGGATTGCCTCGTAAGCTTATACCTCCTTCAATATCTACACTTACTGACGGAACGTTATTTAAAACATCATTAACAGAACCACCTTTAGAAACTAAATCTTTACCAACATTGAATACACGTTTATCTAGTTTGTACTCCGTGGTAGATTTTTCGACTGTAATTTCTACTTCATCTAAGGCTTGTAAGTCTTCTTGAAGAAGAATAGTTTGAAGTGATTGGTTTTTGGTTAGCGAAACATTATTCATTGAATAATTTTTAAAACCTATAAACTCCACTTTAATATTATATTGGCCTTTTTTAATATTCATTAAAAATTCTCCATGGCTATTAGTAGATTCTCCAGCAACAACTTCATTTGTATTTGGGTTGGTTAAAATAATAGTAGCAAACTCTAAAGGTTGTTTGGTGTTTCTTTCTACAACTTTACCTGTAAGTGTTATTTGAGCAGATAGCTGAATAGAAATAAATAGTAGTAGAATAAATAAAGACTTTTTCATTATTACTTAATATTTGAATTATGCAGCAAAGATGAATTTAAAAGACATGCGGGTTTGTTGTAATAGATAAAACACTACAAATAATCGACGTATAAAGAACTATTCAATAGGTGAAGAATTTAAGGGGAAGAAAGGTTTTGTTCAGGGGGTGAAAAGCTAAGTTTGTCGATTTGGAGTTATAAGTACTCAAGGTATTTATATATTTACAAACTATGATTACAAGAGAAGCAGTTATTAAGTTTTTTTCAGAGAGTAGGGTGTTACAACACGTACTATTTTGGTGTGTGTTTCTTGTTTTAGACTTTCCTAAAGACTCACTTATATACCAAGAAGAGTTTACTTTTTTAGGAACTTTTGTAATGTCTATGTGTCATATGATTCCCAAGATAATTACTTCCTACTTTTTAGCCTATTATGTTATTCCAAAGTTTTTATTGAAGAAAAAATATGTAATGACCGTTGTTTTGTTTTTACTAGGAACATATTTATTTGCAGCGTTTAATAGAACCTTGGTTGTACATGTTGGGGAAACATTAATAAGGAAAGGAATGTTTACACAAGAGCCTCTTTTGGAGATTTTAACCGATTGGAAAAAGTTGTTGTTTGGTTATATTCCCAATATGTATTTAACAACGTTGGTCTTTCTTTCAGTAAAATATTTTTTGGATTATAAGAGAGTTAAAGAAAAAGAACTGGTATTTGAAAAAGAAAAAACAGAAGCAGAATTAAAAACATTAAAAGCACAATTAAACCCACATTTCTTATTCAATACCCTTAACAATATTTATAGTTTGTCTTTGAGTAACTCGCCAAAAACACCAACCTCAATAGGTAAACTGTCAGAAATGTTAGATTATGTATTGTATAGGTGCAATACCAAGTTTGTATTACTTTCTAATGAAATTAAATTAATAGAAAATTATATAGAGTTAGAAAAACTAAGGTATGACTCACGTTTAAAAGTTTCCTTGATAAATAATGTAGAAAAAGATATCAAGATACCACCATTGATATTGCTATCGTTAGTTGAAAATGCTTTTAAACACGGTGCAGGAGAAGATAGTGGGTCGCCTGAAATTAAAATTGAGCTTTTAAGCTCAGAGGATAGCTTTAAGTTTAAAATATCTAATACGGTTTCCAAAGATTATGTCTTAAAAAAAGAGAGTATAGGCTTGTCAAACGTTAGAAAACAATTAGATTTAATCTATCAAAACCAATATAACTTGACAACAGAGAATAAAAAAAATGAATTTAATGTAGTTTTAAAGATTTATTCAAATTAAATAGTTGATGAAAGTAAAATGTTTAGTGGTTGATGATGAGCCTTTAGCAAGAGAATTAATAGAGAATCATATATCAAAAATACCAGCACTTGAAATAGTGGGGAGCTGTGACAATGCACTTAAAGCATTTGAGGTTATAAGTTCTCAAGAAGTAGATTTATTGTTTTTAGATATAAAAATGCCAAATATTACAGGAATAGACTTTTTAAAAACAATTAAAAACCCTCCAAAAACAATTTTTACAACAGCTTATAGAGATTACGCCCTTGAAAGTTATGATTTGGAAGTGCTAGACTACTTATTAAAACCAATAACTTTTGAGCGTTTTTTTAAAGCAGTAGATCGTTTTTTAAGGTCAAAAAAGCAGAGTGATATACCTATAACTAAAGAAAGTGAAAACACAGAAGAGTTTTTGTTATTGAAATCAGGAAGTAAGTACCACAAAATCTTTATTGGAGATATATTATTTATAGAGAGCTTAAAAGACTATATAAAAGTTAATGTTGTTAATGATAAACGTATTGTTACTAAGTATAAAATAAGTGATATTGAAGAAAAATTAAATAGTAATTTTTTAAGAGTTCACAGATCTTATATTATCAATACGAATAAAATATCAGCCTTTACCAGTAACGATATTGAAATAAATTCAACAGAAATTCCCATAGGAGCTAGTTATAAAGAAAAGGTAATTTCTTTTTTGAATCAATGGAAATAGAATTTATATTTTCGCGCTATGAACAAACCGGTTTTTACAGTTGAAGAAATAAAGAGGAAGATTGAGCAATATTGTGTGTATCAAGATCGATGTCATAAAGAAGTAGAGAAAAAACTTAAAGATTATAGCTTAATTCCAGAAGCAAGAGAGCATATTTTACTACACTTGTTAGAGCATAATTTCCTGAATGAAGAACGCTTTGCAAAAAGTTTTGCAAGAGGGAAATTCAGAATAAAAAAATGGGGAAAAGACCGAATCGTTAGAGAATTGAAATTTAGAGATATTTCTGCTTATAATATAAAATCAGCTTTGAAAGAAATTGACGAAGAGGCATATATAAAAACTCTTTATGAATTGGTAGAGAAAAAAAATGCATCAGTTTCAGAAACCAATCATTTCAAACGAAAAAAGAAAATAGCAGACTATCTTTTGTACAGAGGTTTTGAAAGCAATTTAATATACGAAGCCTTAAAAACTATTGATTCTTAAATAAGCTATCTAGGTTTACTTCACTATCAAATTTCTTCTTAGCATAAACAGTATTTATCTTATCATTAACACTTCCAAAAATTACCATAATTTTTTCAACTTGATTATTTATTTCGTCAGCAGAAATAGAAGGTATAAAAGTCATGTCAGCCAGCCGTAAAGTTTCATTTTCAAAAACATTAACACGAGCTTTGAAAGCAGGTGTTTTAAGTGTTTCAATATTCAAACTATCCTTCAATTGTTTGGTAAGGGTTTTTAGTTCTAAGGCATTATTTAGAGCTTCTATAGGTGTTGTGTTTTTCAACTCTTGCAAAAAATCTTCAACAATAAAATATTCTTTCCAAGGTTTAATATTATCAATATAATTTTGGTTTACTTTGGAGTAATCAGTATGTTTAATTGAAACATTCATTTGAGTTTTTGTAGGTAACTCTTTTTTTTGCTCATTCTTTTTTTGGCAAGAAGTAATTGTAAAAAATAATAAAACAAAAACAAATAAAAAACGACTCATTTTAATAAAGTAATTAAGTGATAAAAGTACATATTTTACTTGGTATTCTTTGTAGAATTAAAATAGAAATTTGAAATCAGTAAATTAGCAAACTCTTTTGTAGATAGTTAAAAAAGAATAAATACTTTTTGCGAAATCTTAAATTTAATAACTTTGCAAACATATATTTTTGAATAATTAAAAATGAGTGATACGATATTAATTTTAGGAGCTTGCGGGCAAATAGGAACAGAATTAACCCAAAAACTGCGCTCTATTTATGGAGCAGATAATGTAATAGCTTCAGATATTAGAGAAGGAAATGCAGAAATGATGAGTTCTGGACCTTTTGAAATCATCGATGCTACCAACCAAGAGCAAATTTTAAGTGTTGTTCAAAAATATAAAGTAACCCAAGTATATTTAATGGCAGCTATGTTATCAGCAACCGCTGAAAAGTATCCGTTAAAAGGTTGGGATTTGAATATGACTTCCTTATTAGCCGTGTTAGAGCTAGCTAAAGAAAAACATATTCAAAAGATATACTGGCCAAGTTCAATGGCAGCATTTGGACCAACATCACCAAAAATGAATACGCCACAACAAACCATTATGGAACCTTCTACGGTTTACGGAATAAGTAAAGTAGCTGGAGAACATTGGTGTAATTATTACCACGATAAATATGGAGTAGATGTACGAAGCATTCGTTACCCAGGAATTATTAGTTGGAAAACTCTACCAGGTGGAGGAACTACCGATTATGCTGTAGATATTTACTTTGATGCGTTGAAAAAAGGAACATTTGAGTGTTTTTTATCAGAGAACACACGTTTACCAATGATGTATATGGATGATGCAATTAATGCAACCATTCAGTTAATGCAAGCAGATGAAAAAAGTATTCAAATAAGAACATCATACAACTTAGCAGCAATTAGCTTTACACCTGCTGAAATAGCCACAGAAATAAAAAAATACATTCCAGAATTTACTATTACGTACAACCCAGATTTTAGACAAGCAATTGCTGATAGTTGGCCACAGTTAATTGATGATTCTGCTGCAAGAAAAGATTGGGGATGGAGGCATCAGTTTGATTTAGCCTCTATGACTAAAGATATTATTACCAATTTACAAGCTAAGGCAGAAGAATCGGCAGAAGTGTAAGGTTGTATTTATGTTTTCGTCTATGTTATTCAAGTTGATAGTGAATTGTAACTTAGGTTACCTAAGATTCATTATAGATAAAATACTTTTGTAATAACAATACATTTACGATGAAAAAAATTATTCAAAATAGCTTAGAAAAGGCATTCTCTTACGATGAATATAAAGATTTAGTAAGTGATTTATTAGTGCAAGGAAAATCTACCGGGCCTAATCAATCAGATGATTTATTAAACTACAGTAAGCTAAATGATAAGCGCATGAAGCGTTTAGATAAAACGGTAAAACTTACTAAAGAAACGCTTGCTAAAATTAAAGACGTAAAAGTTCCGCAAACTTGGTTAGTGTTAACTGAAGGGTGGTGTGGTGATGCAGCACAAAACTTACCTGTAATTAATAAAATTGCAGCAGAAAACCCGAATATCAGTTTAAAACTAGTTTTACGAGATGAAAACTTAGAATTGATGGATGAATTCTTAACAAATGGTGGAAGATCTATTCCAAAATTAATAGCCTTAAATCAAGAAAATGAAGTTATTAATACTTGGGGGCCAAGACCTACCACAGCAACTAAAATGGTTGTTGAATATAAAGGGAAGCATGGTAGTTTAGATGCTGATTTTAAAACAGATTTGCAAGTTTGGTACAATAAAAACAAAGGAGAAAATACGCAGGAAGATATAGTGTCAATGCTTCAGTAATAAAACATATTAAATAGCTAGAAATTCCCCTTTTTATTTTTGTCAAAAAGGGGATTTGTTTTCTGTATCTTTGCGGCCATAATGAAAAAGTATGTTTGTAGAATTCAGTAGTTTATCAGAAGAAGCCAAAGTTTGGGTATATCCTTCAAGTCGTAAGTTTTATCCTCAAGAAATTGACGATTTAAAAGAAAAGATACAAGATTTTGTAGACGTATGGAAGTCTGAAAAAGCTGATTTCAAAGCTTCTTTTGAACTGAAATACAATCGTTTCATTATTTTTTCTGCGGAAGAAGGTTCAGTGTTAACCAATGCAGATATTGACGAGCAAGTAGCGTTTATTTTACAACTACAACAAGAGTACGAAGTAGAGTTATTAGATAAAATGAATGTGTGTTTTAAGCAAGGAGAATTTATTCAGTACAAAGACGTCAAAGAATTTAAAAAGTTGCTTAAAAAGAAGTCTGTATCAGCTAAAACAATCGTTTTTGATAACTTAGTACAAACAAAAGGTGAATTAGAAAATTATTGGGAAGTACCTATTACTGAAAGTTGGTATAGTAGATTCTTATAAGTTCTCTACAAACTCATCAACACTTAACGCATTATCTACAGAAAAGTCTCCAATCTTAGTTCTTCTTAAAACAGATAAATATGCTCCAGAATTTAACGCTTCTCCGTAATCGTTCGCAATAGATCGAATATAAGTTCCTTTACTACAAACGATTCTAAATTCTACCTTAGGTAAATCAATTTTGGTAATTTCAAAGGTGTTAACATCTACTTCACGAGCTTTAATTTCAGTAGTTTCACCTTTGCGGGCTAATTCATATAAACGTTTTCCATCTTTTTTAATAGCAGAAAAAATAGGCGGTTTTTGCTGAATTTTACCAATAAACTGTTCTGTAGTTTTATGTAGTAATTCTTCTGTTATGTGTTCTGTAGGAAACGTCTCGTTAATCTCGGTTTCTAAATCGTAGCTAGGCGTAGTAGCACCAATAACAAACGTACCAGTATATTCTTTTATTTGCCCTTGATATTCGTTAATGTTTTTGGTTTGTTTACCAGTACAAATAATTAACAAACCAGTTGCTAACGGGTCAAGAGTTCCAGCATGTCCTACTTTAATTTTTTTAATATCAAAACATTTACGAATATGCCAACGTAGCTTATTCACTACTTGAAAAGAAGTCCATTCTAAAGGTTTATCAATCAATAAAACCTGTCCGTTTTTATAATCTTCTGCTGTCATCTAGAAAAATAAAGAATAGCCAATGGCAATTAAACCTACAATAGCACAGTATAATGAGAAGTATGATAATTTACTCTTTTTAACTAAGGCTATCATCCAAGTACATGCTAATAATCCAGAGATGAAAGCAGCAATAAAACCAGCTGATAATGGAACTATTTCTGAGCTTTGAAAATTAATATCTCCACTTAAAATATCTTTAGCTACTTTTCCTAAAATTAGAGGTACTACCATTAAAAAAGAAAAACGAGCAGCTTTAGTTCGGTCTACACCTAATAACACAGATGTTGAAATAGTAGCTCCCGAACGTGAAATTCCAGGTAACATCGCAATTGCTTGAGAAATACCTATAATTACAGAACTTTTAAAAGAAACACTTCTGTTAGTGTTTTTAGCTTTGTCAGCTAATAAAAGCAACACAGCAGTAACTAGTAACATGAATCCTACTAATAAAATTTTTCCTCCAAAAAAGCTTTCTAATTCTTTTTCAAAAGCTAAACCGATAACTACAGCAGGAATCATAGAAAGAATAATTTTTACCGAAAACTGCATTTCCTCATTCCATTTAAACTGAAAAAGGCCTTTGAAAATTTCAGCAATTTCTTTTCTAAATACTACTATGGTACTTAGTGCTGTTGCAGCGTGTAAAACCACTGTAAATGTTAGGCTTTCTTGAGGTACAGAAGTATCTCCAAATAACACCTTAGCTATTTCTAAATGACCACTAGAGGATACAGGTAAAAACTCGGTAAGTCCTTGAATGATTCCAAGAATGATTGCTTCTAATAAATCCATGCTTATTTTTTAGGATTGGCAAAAATAGCATAAATTTCAATACCTAATCCGATAATTACTAAGGCAGGAGCTAAACGAATTCTACGCCAACCATATATATCAGGGTTGAATACGTTAGGGTCGTCGCTACCACCCCCTGCCATTAAAATAAATCCTAAGGCAATCACAGCAATACCAATTAGCATGATAATATAATTTCGCTTACCGAATAGAAATTCTTGTTTTGATGAATTATCTTTTTTCATAAATATTTTAGTAATACAAATCGTTGGTTTGTAAATTTAAGAATCGTTGTGTAGCAAAGAAGGTGCTAATCCATGTAATAAAAAAAGCAATCAATATAATTCCTCCGGCTACATATCCTAAAGCAGCATAATCTGTTAGGAGTTCTAATGTAGGAATGTATTTATCAACATAATAAATTAAAATACCCAATCCACTTATAGCTATAAAAGCTCCTAGTAATCCTAGTTTAATACTCTGCCAAATAAAAGGTTTACGAATAAAGCTTTTGGTGGCACCCACCATTTGCATGGTTTTTATATTGAATCGTTTTGAGTAAATTGATAACCGAATAGAACTATTAATTAAAATAATAGCAACCAATCCGAAAAAACCACTTAACACCAATAACCAAAAGCTAATACGCTGAATGTTTTTGGTAAGTAGCTTAACTAAAGGTTTGTCGTAACTTACTTCAGCAATAAATTTATTTTTAGTATAAGATTCTTCAAGTTCACTCATTTTTTCAGGAGTCACATAATCAGCTTTTAGATAAATGTCTATTCCATTTTTCAAAGGATTGTCTCCTAGGAACTGTAAAAAATCTTCACCTAAATCTTTTTTATATTCTTTGGCTGCATCTTCTTTAGAAATGTAAACTACTTTGTTAACAAACACTTCTTTTTTAATTGCTTCTTTAAGACTTTTAATATTCTTATCAGCAACTTCATTTTCTAAGAAAAGCGTCATAACTACTTTTTCCTTAAAATGATTCGCAACTTTTGTAGATTTTAACAAAACTAGGCCTAAAACACCAATCATAAAAAGTACGAGTGCAATACTAACTACTACTGATACATAAGAAGATTGTAATCGGCGTTTTTGAAAAGAATCAAAAGAGGTTGTCATTCGTAAATACTGATTTTAAGGAGTTGCAAGATACAAATATTTAATTTTTAAAATGTTCCTATTCTTCTACCTCTTGACATAACTCTATAAGTATGCTATTGGTGGTTTTAGGATGTAAAAAGGCTACTAGTTTATTATCGGCTCCTTTTTTAGGAGTTTCATTTAAAACAGTAAAACCTTCATTTTGTAAACGCTTAATTTCTTCTTTTATGTTATCAACAGCAAAAGCAATATGGTGAATTCCTTCTCCTTTTTTTTCTATAAATTTAGCTATTGGGCTATCAGGGTTTGTAGCTTCTAATAATTCAATTTTATTAGGACCTGATTTAAAAAACGAAGTTTTTACACCTTCGCTAGCAACTTCTTCAATTTTGTAATGCTCTTTTCCGAAAAGAGAAGCAAATAACGAATTAGATTTTTCTAGATCTTTAACGGCTATACCAATATGTTCAATTTTGTTCATAGGGTAAAAGTAAAAAATATAGTGAATTATCTACAAACTTTCTATTGCTATTTTTTCGGCCATAATAATAAGTACGTCTGATTGGTTTATCATTGAAAGTATTTGTGAACTAACTCCTTTCAGTTGCTCATGATTGCAACAAAAACTCCAAAGTTGTTCTAAGAATTTGGTAAAATCTTCATTGGTGTCATATTTGAATTGTTTGGTTTGATAAATAACTGTTAAAAGTTGTTCTATTAAAGTTGTTGAATTATCTAAAATAGTAGCGTACGGAGTGTAAACCTCCCATAAATCGTGTTGAGCATCTGTTAATGTAGATGCACCCAATTGTAAAAATTCCTTTTTCCTATTTCTGCTATTTGGAATGAATGAACTTAGCGTGGCTCTTTTTACTGCAAACTTTGATGACTCTGGTAAGTTAAGGGCTTTTAACACCTCTTCTGTAGCCAATAACCAATTACGAATGTTTTGAATACTTTGTGTGTGTTTTTTCTCAATTTGATTTACCAATTCATGTATTCCATTCAATTGAGTTTTGAGTTGACTGGTTGTTTTTGTAATTGATTTTCTCATGACTATTCTGGTAATAATTTGGTTTCTTTTACACCGTCTTCATTTTCTGAAGTGTACCATTCCATACCTTCTTCATGCAAGGTCATTTTAATCTGAACGATATTTTCAGGCTTAATCTGATTTAACTTGTGTGCTTCTACAATAACCTTTGTGTTTTTTTGTGTTATTTGCCTACTTTTAATATATGGCCTTAACTCTGAGTTAAGTTTTTTAACTAATGTGTTGTAACTTACTTTTTCATTAGAAACTGAGATAAATTGCTCAGACAATTGTTGCGAAAACCTTGATAATAAAGAGTCTATTTCTCCAGTTGCTTTTATGTTTTTCTCAAGCTCATCTGTTCTTTGTGCTATTATTGAACGAAGCGTGGTAGATGTTTTTCTATCAAAAGAAGTAATTTTTGAAGCATCTTTTAAAACTGAATAGGCTTGCGAATTGAAAGCAACATTATTAATAGGTTCATAATCTGTTTCATAAGACTCTTCCAATTCTCCAATAGCTACAGGAATGGTGAGTTCTATATTTTGTGCCTTAAAACGGGGAATAGAAAAATGTTTTAAGAGTTCATGACGTGCAAATTTTTCAGCAATTTCTAAAGATTTTAAATCTGACATTAAACGTGCTTCTGCAACGCTGGTGGCAATTCCACCCAAGTATTCATTTAAATTTACCATAATAAAAAGTTTTAAAAAGAGGTTGTACGGTTTGGTACGGTACAACCTCGTTATGAATGTTAAGCTACAGCAGCAATACTGTCTTCTAGCATATTTAAGATTCTACTTAACCCTTCAGGTAATTCGTCGTTTACAGCGCGAACTTTCACACCAAGGTTATACGTTTTGTCTACCTTAACGCCTTGAGATGTATTTCTCTTATAAGAAGCAGATGCTTTAAAGTTTACGATTTTGTAATTGATTCCTAATTCTGCACTAGCTGCAAACTCAGAAGATACATTTCTTGTTTCAGTAGAACTCAAACGTGCATTAAAGTCAATGTTCACTTCATCAATACGAATTGATGGAATGGTAAGCATGGTTAAAAAAGGAACTTTAATTTCAATTTCACTTTCAATAAAATTACTACTTACATCAGTACTTGATGGTAACCCTTCATCAGTTAATTGTTGAGGTGTTTTTCCAAGATGTGGGTTAGGAACAGATTTTTTATAATTGAAATCTACATAACGTAATTCATCTGGTGTAGCAGGGTCATTGTCTTTTTCAAAACCTACTTCTTTAATAAAATTTACAGTTGCCATTGAAGCTGCTGTTTGTGCTTGTATTGCTGCTTGTAAAGGCCCTCCAACATATACGTTGAAATCTAAACTGTTTAATTCTGGAACTAAATTTGGCATATTTTTTATTTTGTGTACCTACTCTGTTTATTATGAGGCTTTTCGGTGTTCGCCTAGTATTTCTAAATAACTAACGACAAAATTGTATGAAATTAAGAGTTTAGTTTCGAGGAGTACAACTGTAAAAAAAATGTAATAACCCTAGGTTTTAAAGGTTTTTTTTCTTCTGTATATTCTAGGAAATAAAATTTTCATTATTATATTTGAAATGCTATGAACAATTTGACGAAACCTAGAGATTGGTACTATGCTAACCTTTTTTTTGTATAGCAAAACAAGAGTATAAGTCTTTAAAATTCTTTAGGGGAATCGCTATAGGCTTTAGGGGTTTTTCACTATTTGTAAAATTATGTTTTATTGTTAAGGGCTTGAAGGTTGGGGGCTTAAGTTTTTTGTCTATAATTCTGTTTTTTTTATTAATAAATAAGCCATTATATTTAGGAAATTAAAAAATCAATTTTATAATGAAAAACACTAACCAACTTAAATTAATATTGTTAACTCTAGTGATGAGTTTAGCCGTTTCATGTGATCAAATACAGCAAAGTAAATGTGACTGTAATGATTGGCGTTCACAAGTTTCTGAGGGTACATTTTGTTATTCAGATGAAGGTAGAACAAAGGAAATGCTAAATTATAAGGAGATTATTAACATGTTGTCAAGTTATGACAAGACAAGAATTGCTCCTATGGAGGAGGCCTTAGGTTATGAAGATACACGTGCCAATACATTTGATTTTGTGCAGTTTAAAAAGTACTTAGGACATGTAGAAAACTTGAGTAAAAAGGCAAACGTTAAAATAACAGGGATTAGTTTTATCTCTACAGCTAAAGAAAATTACAAAAACACTGGGAAAAGTTATAGTAGCTTAATTTACATTCCTACCACTACTATTGATGGAGAGCAAATAGCTTTTGATCCTGTGCAATCTGCAAAGCAAGGAAAGTTAGTAACATTTGAAGAGATGCTAGCTAAACATGGCTATAAATGGATTTACAATACAAAAGAAGAGTTTAAAAGAGGGAAGAGGGACGATTATAATTACAGAATGAAAGTGTTGAAAGAAAATAAAGCAGGATTTATGTTTGCAACTTCTTTAGATGATGAATTATTAAGTGGAGCAGGAAATCACGCAACTTTGGCTCCTCCATATCATTAAAAACAAAAGAATGATTTCACTATTCACTTTGGGTATCTTTTTTCAATTTCTTTCTGCATTAATCAGTTTGATTTTTGTACGAAAGAATAGAACTGTATTTCTTACTTTATTGTCAGTGTTTCTTGTAATAACTGCTTCAGTAGAAATATATTGTTTTCTTTTAATGGAAGAAGAAAAGCCTACCTTTATTATTCATCATTTATATTCATTAATTGAGTATTCAATAATCTTTTTTATGTACTCAAGCTTGATAAATGATAAAAAATGGTTGGTTTTGCCAAAGATCTTGATTATAACAGCTTTTTTGCTTTGGGTAACTGTTTTTTTTGATAAAGACTGTTTTTCTAGATTGGTAATTTTAGGATCAGTAAATGTAGCAGTTGTTGTTTTGTTGTATCTTAGAGAGCTTTTACTTTCAGATAAAATACTTAATTATAAAAGGCTTTTGCCGTTTTGGGTTTCTGTGGGGTTTTTAGTATTTTATTTACCTTCTATCCCTTTTTTTTCATTACTTAATTATATAAATACTAGAGGGTTGTTTTCGATTTTAAGTGTTTTGATTATTTTAATGAATTTATTTATAATCATTGGCTTATTATGGAGCAACAAGGAAATGAAACATTAATAGTTAGTACAGTATTGATTGTACTTATAGTTGTTTTTCTAGTAATATTATTTACTGTTTTTCAACAACGAAAAAACAAACTGTTGTTGGAGCGAGCAAAGAATAAAAAAAGGTACGAACGTGAAATTGCTGAGACTCAGATTGAAATTAGAGAAGAAACTTTACGTAATATAAGTTGGGAGTTGCACGATAATATAGGGCAACTCCTAACTTTAGCAAAAATACAATTGCAGCATGCTTCGTTAGAAAACTTGGAAGAAGTTTCTGAAATTATAGCAAAAAGCTTAACGGAGGTAAGAGCATTGTCAAAAATAATTAATCCAGATTTTATCAATAATATAAAATTAAAAGAAGCATTAAATCTAGAAATAGAACGTTTTAATAGGCTAAATTATATTGATGCTAAATTAACAATTACAGGAGAAGAGCAAGAGGTAAATCAAAAACATGGAATTGTTATTTTTAGAATTCTTCAAGAATTTTTTTCTAACACTATAAAGCATTCTAAAGCGTCTAAATTGGAAGTTTTTTTAACCTATAAAGAAGACTCTATACAGGTTAAAGCGCAAGATAATGGGGTTGGTTTTGATATGGAAAGAGTTAGATTAAAAGGTATAGGACTGCATAACATAAAAGCCAGAGCAAAACTAATTAATGCAGAAACAAAATTTACATCAGAAGCCCAAAAAGGAACGAGTTTAATAATAAATTATTACATTTAAAGTATCATAGTTATTATTCTAACAACTATGCTAATCAAACTTACTCAAATTATGAAATACTCGGTAGTTGTCGTAGACGATCATACGCTGTTATCACAAGCTATAGAAGGTATGGTAAATACCTTTGATAAATTCAAGGTGCTTTACACGTGTAAGAATGGTAAAGAAGTAGAAGAGAAGTTTTTGACCTCTCCTAAAAATATACCCGATTTAGTTTTAGTAGATGTAAATATGCCAGTGATGAATGGTATTGAAACTACAGAATGGATAGTGAGTAACTATCCTAAAGTTCATGTAATGGCATTGTCTGTAGAAGATGCTGATGTTACTATTTTAAAAATGCTAAAAGCAGGTGCTGTAGGCTACTTACTAAAAGACACAAAAAAAGAAATCTTAGAGAAAGCATTGTTAGAAATGATGGATAATGGATTTTATCATACTAAAAATGTTACTACGTTATTGTTAGACTTAGTGTCGGGAAAAAATTCAAGAAATAATATTGCGTTTAAAGAGAATGAAATAACTTTTATGAAGTTAGCGTGCTCGGAACTAACATACAAAGAGATTGCAGAAAAAATGTTTTTAAGCCCAAAAACTATTGATGGATATCGAGATAGCTTGTTTACAAAATTAAATGTAAGAAACAGGGTAGGCTTAGTTATGTATGCCATAAAAAATAAAATTTACACTCCGTAATTTTATGCTTAAATTTGCAGCATGGAAGAAACAAACAGACAACGAAAAATTGCAGGAGTATTGCAACAAGATTTGGTAGACGTTTTACAACGTGCTGCTCAAGATGGAATGAAAGGAGTGATTATATCGGTTTCTAAAGTTTCTGTTACTGCCGACCTGGGAGTGGCAAAAGTATACTTAAGTGTATTCCCTTCTGGAAAAAGAGATGAAATTATTGAAGGAGTAAAATCTAATACACCTTTAATTCGCCATGAATTAGCACAACGAACAAGAAATCAATTACGAAGAATGCCAGAATTGTTGTTCTTTGGAGATGATAGTTTGGATTATATAGAAGATATTGATAAGTCTTTAAAAGGTAAAGACGTAGACCCTATAAAAAATCCAGATGTTTTGCCTCGTCGTCAAAAACGTTAATAATTTTTGTTACTTTGGCTAGCTAAATTTATTAATGCTTGAACTTTTCTTTATACATAGCTAAGAGATACTTGTTTTCAAAAGCAAGTACTAATGCAATTAATATAATCACAGCAATTGCTGTTTTTGGTGTTGTAGTTGGTACCTTGGCTTTGTTTGTTGTATTATCTGGTTTTTCAGGATTAAAAACGTTTAGTGATTCATTACTTAATGCTTCTGATCCAGATATAAAAATTACCGCATCTAAGGGAAAAACTTTTCTGTATTCTCAAAAAATAGATAGTATTTTACAGCAAAATAAAGAGATAGAAGCTGCCTCAAAAGTAGTAGAAGAGCGTGTGTTTTTAAAATATAAAAACAAAGAGCACATAGCTCAAATTAAAGGAGTAGACTCTAATTATTCAAAAATTATTCCGACAGATTCTTTGCTGACAGCAGGAACTTGGATTGACGAAGAATATAAGAATACAGCAGTAGTAGGGTATGGGATATCGTATAAATTATCATTAGGGATTTTTAATTTTGGAGAAGCGCTTCAAATTTTAGTACCTAAGCCAGGAAAAGGGTTTATTAATGCTAATAATGCTTTTCGATCTGTTTCAACACAAATAGTAGGCGTATATACAGGGTCGGAAGAATTTCAGAACAAATATGTGTTTACTGAAACTTCACTTGCTCAAGAACTGTTAGGATATAACGATAACCAAATTACAGGAGTTGAGCTTCGCTTAAAAAAAGACGTGGATCTTGATGCATTTCAAGAGAATTTACAAAATGTTTTAGGAGACGAATTAAAAGTGCAAACCCGTGCGCAGTTAAATACGTTGTATTATAAGGTAATTAATACTGAAAACTTTATTTCGTATTTAATCTTTACATTAATTGTAGCTATTGCTTTGTTTAATGTGATAGGATCAATCATTATGATGATTATCGATAAACGTCAAAACCTAAAAACCCTTTTTAACTTAGGAAGTAGTATAGACGATATAAAAAAGATATTTGTACTACAAGGGTTTTTATTAACACTTGTAGGAATGGGGATAGGAATTATTTTAGGTGTAATTCTAGTAATCATACAACAACGTTTTGAGTTGCTAATGATTACACAAAACCTAGCATACCCAGTAGAGTTTAAGTGGTTAAACTTATTAGTGGTAGTTATTACAATTTCAGCTTTAGGGTATTTAGCAGCAAAGATTGCAAGTTCTAGAATTTCAAAAAGTTTTATTGAACGATAAAACGTTAACCTATCATCTATCCTATTTCAGGAATAGTTGCATTACCAAATTTAGCTTGTACCTCGTCAAAAGCGGCAAAAACATCTTTAGGATCATCAGAAGTAACCATTTTCATTCTGTGTTCTTTAAAATGTGGAATTCCCTTAAAATAGTTTGTATAGTGTCTTCTTGTTTCTACAACGCCTAAATGTTCTCCTTTCCAGTCAATAGCCATTTCTAAATGACGACGAGCCATATCAACACGTTCAGAAATTGTTGGTTTAGATAAATGTTCACCAGTTTTAAAATAATGTTTTACTTCATTAAAAAACCAAGGATACCCAATAGAAGCACGACCAATCATACAACCATCTAGCCCGTATTTGTCACGCATTTCTATGGCTTTTTCAGGAGAATCAACATCACCATTTCCAAAGACAGGAATATACATTCTAGGATTATTTTTCACTTCAGCAATAGGAGCCCAGTCAGCATTACCTTTATACATTTGAGCACGTGTACGACCATGAATAGAGATAGCTTTACATCCCACATCTTGCAAACGTTCAGCAACTTCAATAATTCGAATAGAATCATGGTCCCAACCCAAACGAGTTTTTACAGTAATAGGTAAGTTAGTGTGTTTAACCATGGCCTCAGTAAGAGAAACCATTAAGTCAATATCTTTTAAAATTCCAGCCCCAGCCCCTTTAGAAACTACTTTTTTTACCGGGCAGCCAAAATTGATATCGATAATATCCGGATTTGTTTTTTCAACAATCTCTACCGAACGTAGCATAGAGTCTAGATTGGCACCAAAAATTTGAATACCCACAGGGCGTTCTTTTTCGTAAATATCTAGCTTCATAACACTTTTTGCTGCGTCACGAATTAATCCTTCCGAAGAAATAAATTCAGTATACACTACATCAGCACCATTCTCTTTACATAAAGCTCTAAACGGTGGATCACTCACATCTTCCATTGGCGCTAATAACAGCGGAAAATCAGGAAGTTCTATGTTACCTATTTTTACCATGCTGCAAAGTTACTTTTTTTTGAGTAATTACGTATATTTCGCTTTTTAACTCACAAACTTTTTTATTGGAACTACCTTTTGAACCTATTTTATTAGGTTATACGATTAATATTCATCTTGTTTTAGAATATTTAGCATTCTTTTTAGCCTTTCGTTATTATGTTTTCTTACGTAAGAAAAGAGAAGATTATATTTCTTCTAATAATAGATTGTCAATTATTTTAGGAGCTGCGGCTGGAGCTTTAATTGGTTCCCGACTAGTGGGAGTGTTAGAAAACCCTTTAGTTACTTTTTCTACAGAAAACATAATTCAAATTTTAAATATTAAAACAATCATGGGAGGTTTATTTGGTGGTTTGTTAGGTGTTGAATTAGCAAAAAGAATAATTGGAGAAACAAAGTCATCTGGCGATTTGTTTGTGCTTCCGATAATTGTAGGAATTTTTATAGGGAGAATAGGATGTTTTCTTTCAGGAGTAAATGAGTTTACCTACGGAGTAGAAACTGAATTCTTTTTAGGAATGGATTTAGGGGATGGCGTTTTAAGACATCCAATAGCCTTGTATGAGTTGGTGTTTTTAATAATGCTATTCATAAGCTTAAGATACCTACAAAAGGAATACGTTATACAATCAGGAGAACTTTTTAAGTTTTTTATGTTGACTTATTTTGGTTTTCGTTTTTTTATAGAGTTTTTAAAACCAAATACTTTCTTTATACTTGGTTTAAGTACTATTCAAATACTATGTATAGTTTGTTATGTATATTACACGAAATTTATAATTCTAAAAATAAAAAATGCCAGAAAGAAAATATAACTACTATGATTTTACATTGAGCTTGTGCCCTGAATGTTTAAAAAGAGTAGATGCTAAAATTGTTTTTGAAGATGATAAGGTCTATATGCTTAAACGTTGTAGAGAACATGGGAAATCAAAAGTGTTAATAGCAGATGATATTGAATATTATAAAAACATCAGAAATTATAACAAACCCAGTGAGATGCCCTATACGTTTAATACAAAAACAGATTATGGATGTCCTTACGATTGTGGTTTATGTCCAGATCATGAACAACATTCATGTTTAACCGTTGTTGAGGTTACCGATAGATGTAACTTAACTTGCCCTACTTGTTATGCAGGTTCATCACCTACTTATGGGCGCCATCGAACATTAGAAGAAGTAAAAGCAATGTTGGATGCTGTGGTGAAAAATGAAAAAGAACCTGATGTGGTACAAATCAGTGGAGGAGAGCCAACGATACATCCACAATTTTGGGAGATTTTAGACTATGCAAAGTCACTTCCTATCCGTCATTTAATGTTAAATACTAACGGAATAAAAATAGCTAAAGACATTGCTTTTGCCGAACGATTGAAAACATATACGCCAGATTTTGAAATTTACTTACAGTTTGATTCCTTTGAGGATAGTGTGCTAAGAGAGTTGAGAGGAGCAGATTTGAATAGTATCCGCAAGCAAGCACTTGACAACTTGAATAAGTTAAATCTATCAACAACTTTAGTGGTTACTCTTCAAAAAGGATTAAATGATCACGAAATAGGGAAAATTATCGATTATGCCTTGCAGCAAAAATGTGTGAGAGGAGTTACTTTTCAACCAACACAAATAGCAGGAAGGTTAGAAAGTTTTAATCCTGAAACTGATAGAATGACACTTACTGAAGTCAGAAGAAAAATAATGGAACAAACTGACGCTTTCAATGCTGATGATTTAATTCCAGTACCTTGTAATCCTGATGCATTGGTAATGGGATATGCTCTTAAATTGGGAGGAGAAGTGTTTCCGTTAACTAGATATATTAATCCTAATGATTTGTTAGATAATAGTAAAAACACCATTATTTATGAGCAAGATGAAGCATTGCATGGAAAAATGATAGAGCTATTCAGTACAGGGAATTCTGTTGAAGTTGCAGAAGAAAGCTTAAAATCTATAATGTGCTGTTTGCCGAATATTGATGCACCAGAGTTAGGGTACGATAATTTATTTAGAGTTATAATCATGCAGTTTATTGATGCTTATAATTTTGATGTACGAGCGGTAAAAAAATCATGCGTACATATAGTAAACAAAGACAATAAAATTATTCCTTTTGAAACAATGAATTTGTTTTATAGAGATGATAAAAAAGAATATTTAGAAGAGTTAAGAAAAGAAATATAAGAAAAAGGATATGATATTTTTAGAAGTTGGTGACCTTTCAGGTTTATTCGTAATTATAGGTTTAATTATGTTTGGTCCACCCGTATTATTAGCTGTTATTGGCGCAGCTATCAGAAAAAAAAGTAAAACAGCCTCAAAAATATTTTACATACTAGCTGTTTTGTACCTGATAATCGGATTAGGTATATGTGGTGGTATACTTAGTTAAATAAGATAAAAAAGGTGTTTAATTTTCGCTATGTATTTTGTTTGTAGTAGCCTGCAAATAAAGTATCTTTGCAAATTACAAGTAGTTAGAATACGACGTATGAAGAACATAAGAAACTTTTGCATTATTGCACATATTGATCATGGTAAGAGTACTCTTGCCGATAGATTGTTAGATTTCACAGGATCGGTTACCGAGCGTGAAAAGCAAAACCAGTTGTTAGACAATATGGATTTGGAGCGTGAACGAGGTATTACCATTAAATCGCATGCTATCCAAATGGATTATGTTTATGAAGGAGAGAATTATATTCTAAACTTAATAGATACTCCAGGTCACGTAGATTTTTCTTATGAAGTTTCTCGTTCTATTGCAGCATGTGAAGGAGCATTATTAATTGTAGATGCGGCACAAAGTATTCAAGCGCAAACAATTTCTAACTTATACTTGGCTTTAGAAAACGACTTGGAAATTATTCCAGTATTAAATAAAGTAGATTTACCTTCAGCAAATCCAGAAGAGGTAACAGATGATATTGTTGATTTATTAGGATGTGAACCAGAAGATGTAATTCACGCTAGTGGAAAAACAGGTTTTGGTGTTGATAATATTTTAGAAGCTATTATAAAGAAAATCTCAGCTCCAAAAGGTAATCCTGATGCACCATTGAAGGCTTTAATTTTTGACTCGGTATATAATTCATATCGTGGAATTGAAACCTACTTTAGAGTAATTGATGGATCTATTAAAAAGAATCAGCAAATAAAATTCATGGCAACAGGAAAACAATATGGCGCTGATGAAGTAGGAACACTAAAACTAAGCCAGGTTGTAAAGCAAGAAATAAAAACAGGAGATGTTGGTTATTTAATTACTGGAATTAAAGCAGCAAAAGAAGTGAAAGTAGGTGATACGATTACAGATTTTGCAAACCCAACAGCCGAAAGAATAGAAGGGTTTGAAGATGTAAAACCAATGGTATTTGCAGGAATTTACCCTGTAGATACTGAAGATTATGAAGAATTACGTGCTTCTATGGAAAAGCTTCAGTTAAACGATGCTTCGTTAGTATTTCAACCAGAAAGCTCGGCAGCACTTGGTTTTGGTTTCCGATGTGGATTCTTAGGAATGTTACACATGGAAATTATTCAAGAACGTTTAGAGCGTGAGTTTAATATGACGGTAATTACCACCGTTCCTAACGTAAGTTACCACGCATTTACACATAAAAACCGAGATGAAATTATCATCGTTAATAATCCAACAGATTTACCAGACCCATCTAAATTAGATAGAGTAGAAGAGCCATTTATTAAAGCTTCAATAATTACAAAAGCTGATTTTGTTGGTCAAGTAATGTCACTCTGTATTGAAAAACGTGGACAAATTGTAAATCAAACCTATTTAACTCCAGAGCGAGTGGAGTTAATTTTTGATATGCCATTGGCGGAAATTGTTTTTGATTTTTACGATAGATTAAAAACAGTATCTAAAGGATATGCGTCGTTCGATTACCATCCAATAGGAATGCAAAAATCGAAGTTAGTTCGTGTAGATATGTTATTAAATGGGCAGCCAGTTGATGCGCTTTCTGCATTATTACATGCTGACAATGCTTATTCAATAGGAAAACGTATTTGTGAGAAGTTAAAAGAGCTAATTCCGCGTCAACAATTCGATATTCCAATTCAGGCAGCTATTGGAGCAAAAATTATTGCACGTGAAACAGTAAAAGCCTTACGTAAAGATGTAACTGCAAAATGTTATGGAGGAGATATTTCTCGTAAACGTAAGTTGTTAGAAAAGCAAAAGAAAGGTAAAAAACGTATGCGTCAAGTTGGTAATGTAGAAATTCCACAACAAGCATTTATGGCAGTATTGAAACTCAATGACTAGTTTTTGCCGAGAAAAATATTAAAAAAGCCGTTTTGATTCAATCAAAACGGCTTTTTTAATTGTTAGACTTAAAAAGTTTAATCTCTATTTCCTAAAATTTGTAAGGCCCAATATAATAGCATTGCTAAAGAACCCAAAGCAGCAACTAAATAAGTTCTTGCAGCCCATTTTAAAGCATCTTTAGATCCGGCTAGTTCTTCACGAGTTACCATGTTTTTGTTTTCTAGCCAAGCTAAAGCTCTGTTACTCGCATCATACTCAACTGGTAAGGTTATAAAACTAAAAATGGTACCTAAAGCCATAAAAGCTAAACCAGCTAATGCGATGTAAAAACCAATACCAGTACTTCCAGAAGCAGCACCAAAAGCAATACCACCAATTACCATCCATTGAGAAAAACGAGAGGTAATACTAACCATAGGTACTAGTTTAGATCGCATTTGTAAATATTGGTATGCTTTGGCATGTTGTACAGCATGCCCAACCTCGTGAGCAGCAACTGCAGCAGCGGCGGCATTTCGTTGATTGTATACAGCTTCACTCAAGTTTACAGTTTTGTTTTGTGGATTGTAATGGTCGGTTAATCTACCAGAAGTAGAAATTACCTGAACATTAGAAATACCATGATCTGCTAACATCTTTTGAGCAATTTCAGCACCACTCATTCCATTTCGTAAGTGAACTTGAGAGTATTTTTTAAACTTACGTTGTAAAGTATTACTTACTAACCAGCTGAATAACGATATAATACCAATTAGAATATAAAATCCTATCATAATCTATTATAGTTTTAAAATTTGTATCATTTTTGTTGGCTAAATTTACAACATAAATTATTCCAAATTAATAACGGTATAAAAAAATGTCAAAATGACAAATCAACCTAAAATTTTAATAGTCTATACAGGAGGAACTATAGGTATGGTTAAAGACTATAATACTGGTGCGCTAAAGGCTTTTGACTTTAGCCAAATTTCTAGTAAAATACCAGAATTACAACAGTTAAATTGTGAAATAGACACTGTTTCATTTGATGAACCTATTGATTCATCAAACATGAATGTTGACTATTATACGCAAATCGTAAAAATAATTTCTGATAATTACGATAAATTTGACGGTTTTGTCGTATTAACAGGTTCAGATACCATGTCTTACACATCTTCAGCAATCAGTTTTATGTTTGAAAACTTACAAAAACCTGTGATTTTCACAGGTTCACAATTGCCTATTGGAGATTTACGTACAGATGCTAAAGAAAATTTAATTACATCGATACAAGTGGCATCAGCCTATGAAAAAGGGAAGCCAATAATACAAGAAGTAGGATTGTATTTTGAATATAAGTTGTATAGAGCCAACAGAACAACAAAAATAAACGCAGAACAATTTGAAGCTTTTGCTTCTATGAACTATCCTCCATTGGCAGAAAGTGGTGTGCATTTAAACTTCAACTATCCATTACTGTTAAAGCCTAAAGAAGATAAAAGTGATTTAGTTGTAAGAAAGAATTTAGATAATCACGTAGCTATTTTAAAGCTGTTTCCAGGTATCACCGAATCTGTAGTTAGAAACTTCATGAATATTCCAGATTTAAAGGGGATTATTTTAGAAACTTACGGATCGGGTAACGCACCAACTGAAAAATGGTTTATTGATTTGTTAGAGAAATCAGTAAAAAAAGGAATTTACATAGTTAATGTAACCCAATGTAAAGGAGGAAGCGTAATTTTAGGGCATTATGAAACAAGTTCGGAATTAAAACGTATTGGAATTGTTGATGGTAGAGATATTACGACTGAAACAGCAGTAGCAAAAATGATGTATTTACTTGGTGAAAAGCTTTCAAAAGAAGAATTTATGCATTATTTTGAAACTCCACTTAGAGGAGAAATGACTTAAATTGAAAATAAATCGTTAAATTTACCCCCACAACTGCTTGAAATCCTAGAGTAAAGAGTTAAAATAAGTGTTGTTAATAAGAAATACTAGAGTTTTTTTTTAATGTACCAACATTTTTTTGTTACTTGCCACTCTGTAAAATTAAAAAGCGTAGTAAGTGCAAATGTAAAGATTACTTAATTTTTAAAAAATTAAGTTTTTAGTAGTAAAATTTGTATTTTTAACCCGTTAACTATTTAAAATTAATTATAACAAAATGAAAAAAGTAGTAAATATCCTAACTATTGCAGGATTTATGTTTTTAGGAGCTATTCAGTCAACTTATGCTCAAGACGCGGCAGCGGCAGAAGGATCAGAAACTTTCCACCAAATCTTAAAAAGATATTTTATTGAAGGAGGTCCTGGTTTTATGGGAATTGTATTGGTAGCTTTAATATTAGGTTTAGCTATAGCAATTGAAAGAATTATTTATTTAAATATGGCTACAACTAATACTAAAAAATTAGTATCAAGTGTAGATGAGGCTTTAAGTTCAGGTGGTGTAGAAGCTGCTAAAGAAGTTTGTAGAAATACAAAAGGTCCTGTTGCTTCTATTTTTTATCAAGGATTAGAAAGAGCAGATGAAGGATTAGACGCTGCTGAAAAAGCTGTTGTAGGATATGGTGGTGTACAAATGGGGTTATTAGAGAAAAATATTTCTTGGATTTCATTATTTATCGCTTTAGCACCGATGTTAGGATTCATGGGAACTGTAATTGGTATGATTGGAGCATTCGATGCAATCGCAGTAGCAAATGATATTTCTCCAGCGGTAGTAGCAGGTGGTATTAAAGTAGCACTTTTAACTACAGTATTTGGTTTAGTAGTAGCAATTATCTTACAGATTTTTTATAACTACATTATTTCTAAAGTAGATAGCATCGTTAACAACATGGAAGATGCATCTATCTCTTTAATCGACTTATTAGCTAAGTATAAAAAATAATTGAAGGATGAATAACAATAGATTAATTACAATCATTGTAGCCTTACTTTCTCTTGTTGGTATAGTCTTGTTTGTTATGACTATGGGAGCAGATACAGAGGATCCAGCTGCAATGTCAGACGCTGTTTCACCATTAGTTACCTATTCATTAGTTTTGTTAGGGTTAACTGTAGCAGTAACGGTTTTAGCATCGCTTTTTAGCTTATTTAAAAATCCAGCGGCATTAAAAAAATCTTTGCTAGGTTTATTAGCAATAGGTGTTTTGTTAGTAATATCATATATCCTTTCAGGAGATGGACAGGTTATAGATGCTAACGAAAAAGTAATTGCAGCTGCAGGAAGTAGCGTTTCTAAAAATACCGGAACAGGTATTTGGTTAAGTATTATATTAATAGTGATCGCAGGAGGTTTCTTCGTGTGGGATTTATTAAAAGGATTAGTTAAATCATAGAGTATTATGGCAAGAAGAGAAAACCCAGAAATTAACGCAGGTTCGATGGCAGATATTGCCTTCTTGCTACTTATCTTTTTCCTTGTAACAACAACAATGGATGTGGATTCAGGTATCCCAAAAAAGTTAGCTGAAAAAACAGATGTTCCACCACCAATTGTTAAAGAAAAGAATATTTTTCAAGTAAGCATTAACCGTAACAATCAACTTTTAGTTGAAGATGAACCAATGGAGTTGAAAAACTTAAAAGATGCTGCAATGAAATTTATTGATAATGGTGGAGGTATTGGTAACCCAATGCCAGGAAAAGAAGCTGGAGCTGCTTGTGATTACTGTAAGGGAGATAAAGACCCAGAATCATCAGATCATCCAAATAAAGCAGTTATTTCAGTAGAAAGTGATAGAGGTACTGAGTATGGTACTTATGTTGCTGTTCAAAATGAGTTGTTAAGAGCTTACACAGAACTACGTAACAGATTATGCCAAGAGAAATATGGTATGAGTTTTACTGAGTTAGAACAAGCTTTTAACGATGGAGCAAGAAAAGATGAGTCATTAAGAAATAAAGTTGAAGATATAAAATCGAGCTACCCTCAAATTATATCTGATACAGACCCAACAAATGTTCAATAATTAGTAAAACAATAGAATATGTCTAAGTTTAGAAAGAAGAAAAAAGGAATGCCAGCTTTATCTACGGCATCTTTACCAGATATTGTTTTTATGTTATTATTCTTTTTCATGGTAACAACTACTATGAGAGAAACAGACTTATTAATAGATTCTCCTCGTTTACCAAGCGCAAGTGAAGTAAAAAAGTTAGAACGTAAAAGTTTGGTGAGCACAATTTATGTTGGTAAAGCAAAAGATGCTAAGTACGGTACAGGATACAACAGAATACAGTTAAACGATAAGATTGCAACACCAGATGATGTACCTTCGTTTATTTATCTTGAAAGAGATAATGTTTCTGAAGCAGAAGTACCTTTTATGACAACTTCTATCAAAGCAGATAAAGAATCGAGTGTAGGAACATTAGCCGATATTCGTGAAAAATTAAGAGATGTTAATGCTCTTAAGTTAAGTTTATCTACGCATAAAGGAAGTGCAATAAAAAAGTAATTACTTTTAAATAAAAAAAAGAGCAATCATTTGATTGCTCTTTTTTTGTATAAAAAAAGTATATTAAACGTTAGATAATTATTATGAAACAAGTCTTAAGTTTATTAGCACTCTTTTTAGTTTTAAGTGTATTTAGTCAAAAAGATTCTTTGCAGTTAGGAGATACCTATTGGGAAGATCAATTATACATAGATATTACGTATAATTTACTACAAGATCAACCAGATAAAGTAGGTAAAACAGGCTTCTCTTATGGGTTATCTGCTGGTTATATGAAGGATATTCCTTTTAACAAGAAAGGTAGAACAGCTTTTGCTCTAGGGCTAGGATATAATTATGACTCGTTTAGCCACGGTTTAAAAGTAGTGGAGGGAGATGTAAAAGAATATGAAATAGACCCTGACATCACATCCAATAAAATTAAATTGCATAATATTGAAATGCCCATACAGTTTAGATGGAGATCGTCAGATGCTAATACGTATTCATTTTGGCGCTTTTATGCAGGACTTAAGATTACATATAATCTAAGCAATAGCTTTCGATATAATTTACCTTCAGGAAAGGTAAGTTTTTCTAATGTTGAAAAATATAATGCGTGGCAAACAGGTTTAACCTTATCAGCAGGCTATAGCACATTTAATTTTCATGTGTATTATGGACTGTCTCCAATGTTTAAAGGAGTGGAAGTTAATAACAAACCAATAAATAGTAAAATAGTTAAACTTGGTTTGAGCTTTTACTTATTATAAAACACAAAAAGCTATAAAAGGGCTAAATACACCAACAAAAAAACCAATATACACTTCTCTATAAGTGTGAGCTTTTAAATGCAATCTAGAGCTTGCTAGTAGGCCTGATAAAAAAATAAAAACGATGCTAACAGGAATAATATTAACAGATTGTATTTGTTGAAATAATAAAAAGTACCCTACAGCAACACCCATTGATAAAAGGTGTAGACTTCCTTTAATTTTAAAAGGGAAAAGCATATAAATAAATCCCAAGCCAAAGACGGTACCATAAAATAAATAACTTAAATCTCTAAAAATACTCATACTTGCAAACATTTTTCCTAAAATCATAAATAAAATCATCATAAAAAAAATGGGAAACTTCCGCTCATCAATACTATGTACTCGAAAGGATTTTATGTATCCAATAGATTTTAAAAAAACTAATAAAAGTAGAGGTATAAGATAAGTTGCTATAAATACTATTGCTAGTATTTTATATTGTTGTTGTTTGTATAAGTTTACAGGAGAAAGTATAAAATACAAAATAATACCTATTGTTGGCATTACAATAGGGTGTAAAATCGTTGATATAAACTTATGCCAACGCATTAAATTTCTTTACGTAATCTAGCCACTGGAATGTCTAATTGTTCACGATATTTAGCAACAGTCCTTCTGGCAATTGGATATCCTTTTTCTTTTAAAAGTTCAGATAGTTTTTCATCAGTGAGCGGTTTACGTTTATCTTCTTCTTTAATTACAGTTTCTAAAATCTTTTTAATCTCCTTAGTAGAAACATCTTCTCCTTGGTCGTTTTTCATTGATTCAGAAAAGAATTCTTTAATAAGTTTTGTACCATAAGGAGTAGATACATATTTACTACTAGCTACACGAGAAACAGTTGATACATCCATATTAATCTCATCAGCAATATCTTTTAAAATCATAGGCTTAAGCTTACGTTCATCTCCAGTTAAAAAGTATGCTGACTGTCGATGCATAATTGCACTCATAGTTACTAAAAGTGTTTGTTGACGTTGTTTTATGGCATCAATAAACCATTTTGCAGCATCTAATTTCTGTTTTATAAACAGTACTGCATCTTTTTGTGATTTTGTTTTTTCTTTAGAGTCTTGATAGCCCTTTAACATGTTGTTGTACTCTCTAGAGACATGAAGTTCTGGAGCATTACGGGCATTTAAAGTTAAATCTAAATTTCCATCAATAATTTTAATAGAAAAATCAGGTACTATTTGTTCTGCAATTTTATTATTTCCTGCATATGAGCTGCCTGGTTTAGGGTTTAATCTACTTATTTCATTAATAACATCTTTAAGTTGTTCTTCAGAAATGTTATACTTCTCAAGTAGCTTCTTATAATGCTTTTTAACAAAATGATCAAAGGCATCTTCAAGAACTTTAATAGCCAATGTTCTTATTTTATTTTCTGATTTTGCTTTCAACTGAATTATTAAACACTCTTTAAGATTTAAAGCGCCTACACCAGTAGGGTCTAGTCTTTGAACTATGTTAATTAAGACATCTTGCACCTTTTCTTCTGTAGTGAAAACATTTTGGGTAAAAGCTAAGTCATCAACTAAATCGATAATGTTTCTACGAATGTATCCACTATCATCAATACTACCTACTAAAAATTCGGCAATAGCACGCTCTTCTTCGTTAATTCTAAAAGTATTGAGTTGATTTTTTAATGATTGATGAAAACTAGTGCCTGCAGCATAAGGTACTTGTTTATCTTCGTCATCTGAAGAGTAATTGTTAGTTTGTGTTTTATAACTCGGGTATTCATCATCACTTAAATACTCGTCAATATTTATATCTTCAGCATCAATCTTTTCATTGCCTGAATCGTCATAATCAACATCGTTAGCTAAGGTATCTTCAAAGTTTTCAGGTTCTTCTTTACCTGTGTCTAAAGCAGGGTTTTCTTCTATTTCTTGTTTTAAGCGTTCTTCAAAAGCTTGCGTAGGCAACTGAATTAACTTCATCAACTGAATTTGTTGTGGAGATAATTTTTGAAGTAATTTTTGATGTAAACTTTGTTTTAGCATATTTACAAAGATATGAAATAGGACAAAAAAAATCGTCATTCTTTTACAAATGACGATTGATATTTATAAGTTTTTATAGATTTCTTAAAACT
The DNA here is from genome assembly GCF_964513795.1 of Tenacibaculum sediminilitoris. Taxonomy (NCBI): domain Bacteria; kingdom Pseudomonadati; phylum Bacteroidota; class Flavobacteriia; order Flavobacteriales; family Flavobacteriaceae; genus Tenacibaculum; species Tenacibaculum sediminilitoris. The sequence goes on from NZ_CAZEQR010000005.1 coordinate 76,849, forward strand.
CAGCATTTTGTGGAGTTCTTGGAAAAGGAATTACGTCACGGATATTGCTCATTCCAGTAGCAAATAACACCAAGCGTTCAAAGCCTAAACCAAAACCAGAGTGTACTGCGGTACCAAATTTACGAGTATCTATATACCACCATAATTCTTCTTCAGGAATATTTAGTTCCGTCATTTTCTCTTTCAATACATCCAGGCGTTCTTCTCTTTGAGACCCGCCTACCATTTCACCAATACCAGGGAATAAAACATCCATAGCACGAACGGTTTTACCATCTTCATTTAAACGCATATAAAAAGCTTTAATATTTGCTGGATAGTCAAATAAAATAACAGGGCATTTAAAGTGTTTTTCAACTAAATAGCGCTCATGCTCAGATTGTAAATCTACCCCCCATTCGTTGATTGGGAATTGGAATTTTTTCTTTTTATTAGGCTTAGAGTTACGTAAAATTTCAATAGCTTCAGTATAAGAAACACGTTTGAAGTTATTGTCAACTACAAAATGTAATTTTTCAATAAGTGTCATGTCGCTTCTTTCAGCTTGAGGTTTTGTTTTTTCTTCTTGAGTCAATCTATTATCTAAAAATTTTAAATCGTCTTGACAGTTGTCTAAAACATATTGTAATACATATTTAATAAAGTCTTCAGACAAGTCCATGTTTGCGTCTAAATCATTAAAAGCAACCTCAGGTTCAATCATCCAAAACTCTGCTAAATGACGTGTTGTGTTTGAGTTTTCAGCTCTAAAAGTAGGTCCAAAAGTATATACTTTACCTAAAGCCATTGCATAAGTTTCAGCTTCTAATTGACCTGAAACCGTTAAGTTGGTTTCTTTTCCAAAAAAATCTTGAGAATAATCAATTTCACCATCTTCATTTACAGGAGCTTTGTTTGCTTCAAATTGAGTTACTTTAAACATTTCACCAGCACCTTCAGCGTCAGAACCCGTTATAATAGGGGTGTTTACATAGTAAAACCCATTTTGTTGGAAATATTGATGTACTGCAAATGATAATGCAGAACGTAGACGCATTACAGCGCTAAAAGTGTTAGTTCTTACACGTAAATGTGCATTTTCGCGTAGGAATTCCAAACTGTGTTTTTTAGGCTGAATGGGATATTCATCAGGATTTGAATCTCCTAAAATTTCTAAATTATTTACTTGAACTTCTACTGTTTGTCCTTTACCTTGACTTTCTACTAAAGTACCTTGGATGCTAACAGCAGCTCCAGTATTTATTCTTTTTAATAAAGTTTCGTCTGTATTTTCAAAATCTACGACACACTGAATATTATTAATAGTAGAACCATCATTTAAAGCAATAAATCGATTGCTTCTAAAAGTTCTTACCCATCCCTTTACGTGTACTTCTTGTAAAAAACTGTCAGATTGTAATAAATCTTTAACGCTACTTCTTTTCATGTTCTTATATCTTCAATAAAATCAAGCAAAGATACTTTTTTGCTGTTAATTAGCAATAAAGAGATTGAAGAATAAGAGAGTGAGCTGTTACTTATTAAGTTCGATAGAAAAAAGTAGAATTATTTGTCTTCTTTTGGGGGTAATATTTTAAATTTTGTTTCTCTTAAAACTTTCTTATTGGCTATTTTTTTCTCAAATGAAATTAATAGTGATGGTAGTAAAAGTAAGTTGGAAACCATTGCTAATAATAACGTAACAGAAACTAAGCCTCCTAAAGCAATAGTACCGCCAAAACTTGAAACAGTAAATACTAAAAACCCAAAGAAAAGTACTATAGAAGTATAGAACATACTTACTCCTGTTTCTCTTAAAGCAGAGTAAACAGCAGGTTTTATTTTCCAATTATTAGCTAATAGTTCTTGTCTGTATTTTGCTAAGAAGTGAATAGTATCATCAACCGAGATACCAAAAGCTATACTAAACACTAAAATAGTTGAAGGTTTTATAGGGATATCAAAGAATCCCATTAATCCTCCAGTAATTAATAGTGGGAGCATGTTAGGAATTAGCGAAATTAATATCATTTGAGGTGAACGGAACATCCATGCCATGAATATTGAAATAAGCAAAATCGCTAATGATAGTGAAATAACTAAGTTTTTAATTAAATAATTGGTTCCTTTTAGAAAAACTAATGCCTTACCTGTTAGTGAAACATCAAACTTATCGCTAGGAAACTGCTTGTTTATTACAGCCTGTAATCGCTCTTGGATAATGTCCATTTTATCGGTGCCAATATCCTTCATAAAAGTAGTGATTCGAGCATAACGACCTGTGCTGTCCACAAAGTTTTTTAGCATTCCAGAGTTATTACTGGAGTTTTTGGTATATGAAAAAATATAGCTTTTTTCTTGACTTGTTGGTAGTTGATAGTATTTAGGATTTCCGTTATAATAAGCTTGCTTAGAGTATTTTACTAAGTTTGTAATAGAAATAGGTTTAGATAGTTCAGGAAATGTTTCAATAGCTTCATTGAGTTTTTCCATTTTTTTCAAGGTAGAAAGTTTCATAACACCTTTTTCTCTCTTGGTATCAATTAAAATCTCTAAAGGCATAATTCCTCCAAATTCATACTCAAAAAACTTAATATCTTTATAAAACTGTTTTCCTTTAGGCATATCTTCAATTAAGCTACCTGATACACGAATCATATATAGCCCAATCATACTTAAAATAATTACAGAAACAGTAGTTATATAAATGGCAATTCGTTGCTTTTTTACCATACGTTCCATCCAAGAAACAACATTACCCATCCATCTTTTTTCTAAATGGTTTAGATGTTTTTTATCTGGAAGAGGCATAAAGCTATATATAATTGGAATAATTAATAAAGCTAAAACAAAAATACTAATGATGTTCACAGAAGCTAAAACACCAAATTCACGCATTAATCTACTTTTAACAAATATAAAAGTTGCAAAACCAGAAGCAGTGGTAATGTTGGTCATTAATGTAGCATTTCCAACCTTAGAAATAACTCGTTGTAACGATTTTGCTTGGTTTCCGTGTTTCTTTACTTCCTGTTGATATTTGTTAATCAAGAAAACCGCATTGGGCACTCCAATTACAATAATTAAAGGTGGGATTAAAGCAGATAACACAGTAATTTCATAACGGAACAGCCCCATAAAACCAAAAGCCCAAGTTACCCCTATAGTAACGACTAGTAAAGTAATAAATGTGGCTCTAAATGAACGAAAAAAGAAGAAAAAGATAATCGCAGTTATAAGTAGCGCACCAATTACAAAAATCCCCATTTCATCAGTAATATTCTGAGAGTTTAGAGTTCTTATATAAGGCATGCCAGAAACGCGTACATCTATTTTATGTGTTTTTTCAAAAGATTTTATAGTTGGTATTAATATATCAAAAACAAAGTCTTTACGAATAGGAGTGTTTACAATATCTTTATTAATATAAATAGCTGTTTGTAAAGTTCCTTTATCATTATATAGCAAATTGTTATAAAATGGGAGCTTTTCAAAAAGTTGTTTTTTTATATTTTCAATTTCTTTTTTTGTAGAAGGAGTTGCTTCGAATAAAGGTTCAACGACAAATTTTCGATTTTTTCTATCAGCTTTTAATTGTTGAACATCAGCTATCGAAACCGTAAAATCTACTTGTGGTAAACTATCTAAATCTTTTACAAGCTTATTCCAAGCATTAAATTTAGCAGGTGTAAATATCGTAGAGTCTTTTACTCCTAGAATAATAAGATTACCTTCTTCTCCAAAGATTTCTAAAAACTTGTTGTACTCAATATTAACCTCATGATTGGTTGGAAGTAAGTTGGCTTCTGTATAGGAGAAGCGCATATATTTCATTTGAGTGACTAAAAGCCCTGTAATTATTGCAATAGTAATTAAAACTAAGTAACGGTTTCGCAATAAGAATCCTGCGATTTTAGTCCAAAAAGTCATCCAAAAAAAATTTCAGCAAAGTTATGCTAAATGAATTAATTAAACGAAAAAAAGCGCGTCATATGACGCGCTTTTTTAACTATTTTCTATGTCCCGTCCTGAAATAAGTTGACACAAAATCGACTTATTATGAGTAAAGGAGTAAACAAGCGGGTTAAGCGCACCCAACGCGATTACAATTTAGGCTTTAAATTAGCCTTAGTAGCCGAGGTAGAAAAAGGCAACTACACCTATAAGCAGGTACAAAAAGTCTATGGTATTCAAGGTAGGAGTACTGT
>NZ_CAZEQR010000006.1:0-72863 GCF_964513795.1 Tenacibaculum sediminilitoris
TTTTCCGTTAGAATCAATTAGTTCAGCATTATACCAGTAATCATTAGAAGGAAGAATAGTACCATTGTATACCCCATTCCATCCAGAGTGATTTTTGTCAGTAATTTCATTAATGAGTTTTCCAAAACGATTAAAAATTTGAACTTTAACAACATCGTAATAATCATTATCAACTCCTAAGACTTTCCATGTATCAAAATGTCCGTCTCCGTTTGGTGTAAAATGGCGTTGAAAATAAACGGTTGAAATTTTATTAGATGTTACAATACCGCAACCATTTCGATCTCTAATAGAAATAGCGTTTAACCCAGGAGGAATATCAGTAAAGGTATATGAAAGGTTTTCCTCATCTTTTACAAAATCACTAAGGTTAGTACTGTTTAAGGCATATTCATAATCACCTATTCCTTCTATTAGGATTTGAATTTTATTACCATCTGGATTATCTTGATCATCTACAGATTGCACATTGATAATTAATGCTTGATTTGATTCTTTTACAAAAAATGTGTTATATCCCATACAATCTTCAGAAATATTAGGGTATTTTCTATAGGCTTCAACTTTATATTCTCCTCCAGTATTGGCAGTATGAATTGCTGCTGTTTCTCCGGAGAGTAAACTACCGTTTAAATACCATTTGTAAGTGTCGTTTGGGTTTCCTGTATCAGCATTTAAAGGAACTGTATGAGGTTGGGGGCTAAGTCTTGGATTATCAATACATAAAACAATATTACCCAAATCTCCTTGAGGTACAGGAAGGTTTTCAACATGTAGGTTAAACCTACCCACACTTTCACAAGCATTGTTATTTTTTGACATAATTCTTACAAATACCTCTGCGTTATTAGTAAATAAATCGTCTTCATAAGGAGGTAGAATTTTGTTTGTTTCTAAGGAAGCATCACTAGATGTTCTGTAAAATTCAATAGAATGTGTAGAGGTTGTTAAAGCTCCATTAGATTTAGTAATAATATCATTTCTTTTTATGTCGAAATCAAAAAAAGTATTACCAGTACCAATACTAAATTTGGCATTTGGGTTTGAAGCATTCATGTCTAATTCACACGAGTACATATCATCAAATGTACTGAGGCCTGAAGAGTTAACAGTTAAATCTAAGCTTCCTGAATTAAAACATTGCGTTGTGTTATCTATAATTTTTACAAGTAAGTTTTGACTGAATGGGGTTATGTTAGTGTAATTATTTGGTAATGTTATAGGAGAGTTGTTGTCAAAGTCAGTTTGATTTTCAAAAAAAAGAACAGAAACATTAGTGTTGTTGTTTGATATTTCAGCTTCTTTACTTTGTAGGTTAAATATAGTAATCCCGTCGGTAGGGTTAGCGTCAAAATCACATTGTTGGTATGGTTGTAATGTAACAAAATCAGGAACAGGCGTTACTATTAAATCAAAGCTAGTAGCAGTATTTAAACATCCAAAGTCGTTTTCAGCCCTGATAAAAATAGTTTGGGTATCTTTTTTAGTGTTTGTAAAAAAAGTGTTTTTATTTATGGGGTTTAAAGCGTTTTGTGCATCCGAAAGATTTTGGTGATAACTTACTTTATGTGTATTTGGATCTAGTGTTCCCAAAATTTCACTGTCTTTTGAAGATAGTAAAAATGAAGCATATAAACCATCGGTATTATTTCCACTATTAATGTCATCGCACACAACGTAGTTAGTTGGAGAGGTAATATTTACGGTGTTATTTACAGTAATATTATAATCGGTTACAGAAAAGCATTCGGAATTTATGTTTGTTAATCTTACAAATATTTTTTGAGGATTACTTGTATTTTTAAAGGTACTTGGATTTGTTATAGGGTTTGTATTAGTTTGAGCATCATTATTGCTTAAATGATAACTGATTTTAACATCTGTTTGACCATTTAATATTGAATTGTCATTGACAGTCAGGTCAAAATTTGTACTGTTATCAAAGATACCATCGCTATCACATTTTTCTAAGTCGTATGATTGACCAACTGTTGGAGTATTAATTGTTGGAGGTTTATTAAAAGTAGCACTACCGGTCCAATCAATTTTAAAGCTACTATTACCTATAGGTCTATCAATAACTAGAAAATAAGAATCATTATCGTTAACATTTAAAGAACTTACAAAACTATTACCTAGCGCACCTGGGCCTTCAGAGACATCCGTTTCAGAGCTTTTAATACCTGTTAGGTTGTTTCCTTGGTTACTTGCTGCAGGGTTTGTAGTAGAACAACGTATGGCTTGACCGATGTTTCCACAGTTTACGTTTGGACCAAATATAAAAAAATCAAAATCGATATTAATATCAGTATTATGACTGCCATCGGGATTAGTTGGAGTTAAGGTGAAACCCAATGTTCCTCCTTGATCAATTTTAATTTTAATCCATAAGCTATTATTTTCTTGACTAGAACAAGTATTAGAATCAAAAAGTTCTTGAACACCTACTCCTGTGGCATTTAGGTTTTGAAAACCACTATTACCACAAACAACAATAGCATCAGAGCAATCATTTTGAGCAAATAGAGGTATGTAAGTAAACAATAAACTTAAAACAATTAACTTTTTCATAGCGTGTAATCTATTTTCTAAGTAGTGAAAAATGCCCAGTTTTTTTTCTTATTTTTCCGTTAGAATCAATTAGTTCAGCATTATACCAGTAATCATTAGAAGGAAGAATAGTACCATTGTATACCCCATTCCATCCAGAGTGATTTTTGTCAGTAATTTCATTAATGAGTTTTCCAAAACGATTAAAAATTTGAACTTTAACAACATCGTAATAATCGTTATCAACTCCTAAGACTTTCCATGTATCAAAATGTCCGTCTCCGTTTGGTGTAAAATGGCGTTGAAAATAAACGGTTGAAATTTTATTAGATGTTACAATACCGCAACCATTTCGATCTCTAATAGAAATAGCGTTTAACCCAGGAGGAATATCAGTAAAGGTATATGAAAGGTTTTCCTCATCTTTTACAAAATCACTAAGGTTAGTACTGTTTAAGGCATATTCATAATCACCTATTCCTTCTATTAGGATTTGAATTTTATTACCATCTGGATTATCTTGATCATCTACAGATTGCACATTGATAATTAATGCCTGATTTGATTCTTTTACAAAAAATGTGTTATATCCCATACAATCTTCAGAAATATTAGGGTATTTTCTATAAGCTTCAACTTTATATTCTCCTCCAGTATTGGCAGTATGAATTGCTGCTGTTTCTCCGGAGAGTAAATTACCGTTTAAATACCATTTGTAAGTGTCGTTTGGGTTTCCTGTATCAGCATTTAAAGGAACTGTATGAGGTTGAGGATTAAGTCTTGGGTTATCAACACATAAAATAATATCATTTAAGTTACCTTGAGGTACAGGAATTTCTTCTACAAAAATTTTAAAATTGCCTACAGCTTCACAAGATGTGACTCCTTTATTCGAAATTCTAACATAAACATCAGAATTATTAGTAAATAAATCGTCTTCGTATGGAGGTAGAATTTGATTTATTTGCAAAGAAGCATCATTAGCAGTTCGATAATATTCAAAATCATGAGTAGCTTCTGATAGGACTCCTCCAGAATTAGAGATGATTTGTTGCGTTTTTAAAGAAAAATCAAAAAAACTATCACCAGTACCAATGCTAAATTTTGCATTTGGGTTTGAAGCGTTTTGGTCTAACTCACAAATATATTCATCAGTATAAGAAGTCAATCCAGTAGGATTTACTTGTAAATCAACAATCTCTGTTTTATAACATTGTGTTGTATTATTGGTAACTTTTACTGTAATAGAATGGTTTGTTGCTACTGAGTTAACATAGTTGTTTTTATTTAGGGGTGTAGAATAATTAACATCAGATATTTCAAAAAATGCTATAGAAATATCAGTAAAGTCATTTACTAATAAAGGTTCTAGTAATTCAAGGTTAAAAGAAGTAAAGCCATCAAGAGGGTTACTGTCAAAATCACATTGAATATAGGTGTCTATTTTATTAATAGTAGGTTTAGGCTCGAAATAAATTTGAACCTGACCTGTATATGTTTTTTTACATTCAGTAGCAGATTCTATTTTAATTTCATACAATCCACTACCAAAATTTGTGTTATCTATCGTTAAACTTCTTGTATTTGCTACTTTTACACCATCTTTAAGCCAAGTGTAAGTATCGCTAGGGTTATTTTTTTCTGGTTCAATAGTATAAGAATTTCCAATACAAAAAACTTGATTATTATTATTTAAAACCTCATTATTAGATAAATTAACTAATTTAACAGGCGCAAAAAATGATTGAATAAATGGAGGAAGCCCTTGAGAAGATGTAGCTCCTCCTAAGTCTACAGCGTTTGAGGTAAATATTACATTACTAGCATCTTCTTCTGGGTTTTCAATAATTCCTAAGTATGATTTGTCAGGAATTGAAGCATAAATTTTTCCGTTAGGGGCTAGTTGTAAAGCACCTCTGTATCCTGGCTCTTGATGAATTTGAGTTTTTGTTTGAAGTATATTGGCATCTAATAAGTCGTATTGAAATATTCTAAAAGAACCGCTGCTTTCGTGATATAAAGAAGTATATAATTTTCTTGACTGCTGTGAAAACTCTACACCATAGGGAGAGCCATCTACAGGGCCATTGGTAAGTACTAATCTATTAGATGCAACTTTACCTGTAGTGTTATCAAAGTCATATAAAACTAATCTACCTCTTCCATCGTTGGTAAAATCGGCTAAAGCGACTTTAGTTCCGTCAGGAGAAACTTTTAAATATCCTCTTTTATCTATTAATGAATAAGAAGAAAATGAAGTCACCGGGTTATTAGCATCTACTCCATTTTTATCTATTTTATATGCATAGAAAGTATTTTGTACTATAGATAGTATCCAAATTTCGGTACAGTTACTTCCTTGTACAGCGGTAACTTTCTCTGACCATTGAAAATCTCTACCATCAGATAGATTAACAGGACCAGCAATAATTTCACCACCATTTCCTTTAGATATATTAATTGTGTAAAAATTAAAACCAGGGTTACTAGGGTAGGTAGCATTGAAAGGTATAAAATCAGTCCCTACCGTAAATATGTAATAAATATTTTTATCCTCTGGATTCGGAACAATTAAACCAGATTGTGAACTGGAGGGATTTCCTTCTAGGTTGTTTGCCAAACTACCATCAGAATATTTCATTAACTCATGATTTTTTGTCCAAACTTTTATTCCGTCAGAATAAAATAAAAGGTTTCCATTTTCATCGGAGATACTTGAACATCCTTCATCAGTACTTAGTAAGCCATCCTGAAGAGAGATGGGAGCACCAGAGTTAAAGTCAAGGCCTGCATTTTTTCCGAAATACCAAAAATTAGCTTCTTTTTGACAGTAAAGAGAAATTGAGGATATAATAAAAAATACCAGTAATAGTTGTTTTTTCATTCAAATTAAATTTGTTATACAAATAAAACAACTAAATTACATAAAACCCTCTATAAATCACGTTTTTTTAACAAAGCATATGATGAATAAATAAAAATAGCAGTCCATATTAAAACAATTGCAATATTTAATAAACTGACTGAATAGTCTTTTGTGAAATTTTCTCCTATTTGATTGGCTACAGATTTAACTGCTCCTAATCGTGTAAAAGGTTCCTTAATTAAATTAGCCATTGATTCCAAAGGAAAAAATTGCATAATAGAGTTTACGGCTTCATCTACACCTGTTTTTACACTTCTAAACGTCCAGTATAAATATCCTTTAATTAAGCTTTCTACAATTAACCAAACAATCATGGCAGCTACAGCAAAGGCAGAGCGTTTAATTAAGATTCCTAAAAATAATCCAAAAGAGAAAAAACCTAAAAGTTTAATAAAAAAAGCAAGTAAATAATCTAAATCTGAAAAAATAATAGAAATTTCATTAAAATCAGAATACATAGCTCCAAGAATTAAAGAAACAATAAATACAAATATGGTAGAGATAAAAGCAAAAGCTATAACAGTATAAAATTTTGAAAGAACAAATTCTTTTTTACTTAAGCCGTCTATTAAATTTTGTTTTAAAGTCTTATAACTATATTCATTAGCCATCATTGATACAATAACCAATAGTAAGAAAAATTTAAAAATAGCAGCCATATAAGTATTGAAGTGCCAGATATAAGGGAAGTTAAAAATACCCTGTTCAGCCAAGTGAAATTTAATGGGGCCAATATCAAATTTAATCGCAGCAATTAAGGCTATAGATGTTAATAGTGCAAAATATATAATAGAAAGAACTTTACTAGCTCTGTTGTATTTTAGTTTATGAAACTCTATATTTAAAAGTCGTAGCATAATGTAGGTTTATAAGTTGTTGGTTAGATCTAAGAACTGTTGTTCTAAACTAGGTTTACGTTTTACTAAATGTGAAAGAGAAATACCATTCTCAAATGAAAATTTATTGATTTCTGAAGCAGATAATTCAGAAGCCAGATTGGCAATTAAAATTCCATTTTCTTCTTTAATATTTCCTATTGAAGCATGGTTTTCTAATAATTTTTTTAATTCATTTTGATTACTTGCTTGAAGTTCAAAATATCCGTTAGAAGCAGACATTTCATCAACCCTACCACTGTATAATTTTATACCATTTCTTATTACGACAACATGCGAACACACTTTCTCTACTTCATCAAGTAAGTGAGAAGCAAGTAAAATTGTTGTTCCATTTTTAGCAATATCTTTAATTATTTGACGAATTTCATGAATACCTTGTGGATCTAATCCGTTTGTAGGTTCATCTAAAATTAAAATTTCTGGGTCATTTAATAATGCTGAAGCAATTGCTAAACGTTGCTTCATACCTAAAGAGTAAGTTTTAAATTTACTATTTCTGCGTTCAAAAAGATTTACAATTTTCAGCTTTTCATCTATCATCTCATAAGAAACACCTTTTATTTTACAAATTAATTGTAGGTTTTGAACTGCACTCATGTAAGGGTAAAAATTTGGGCGTTCTATAATGGCTCCTACTTTTTTTAATGCTTCGTGTGTAGATAATTTGCCATTAAACCAGCTAAAGTTACCAGAGGTTTTGTTAACTACATTTAAAATGATTCCTAAAGTGGTAGATTTTCCACTTCCGTTAGGACCTAGTATACCATAAACATTTCCTTTTTGAATATCGAAAGAAAGATTATTTACGGCATGAACTTTTCCGTATTTTTTATCGAGGTTTTGAATTGATAAAATTGTTTCCAAGCTATTTTGGTTTTTGTTGATTATATGTATTTGACGATTGATATAAATTATTGTTACAATGTATAAAAAAGAAAAGACTTCTTGAAATCAATAAGTCTTTTGTTGTTTTATAAAAAAGTATAATAAATAGTTCTATTTATTGTCAATAAGTCTAAAACCTTCACCGTGAATGTTTAAAATTTCAACATTTTCATCACTTTTTAAATATTTACGAAGTTTAGCAATGTAAACATCCATACTACGAGATGTAAAGTAGTTATCATCTCTCCATATTTTTGTTAAGGCTAGTTCACGAGGCATTAAATCGTTTTTATGAATAGCTAACATTCGTAAAAGTTTACTTTCTTTGGGAGATAACTTTTGAGGTTCACCGCCTTTGTATATTAAATGGCGTAGTTTTGAGTTAAAATCAAATCCCCCGATTTTAAATTCAAACTCATCACTATCATTTGTTTTTTCAGTTTCTTTACGTTGTAAAATAGCTTTAATTTTATGTAATAAAACTTCAGAGTCAAACGGTTTGTTCAAGTAATCATCTGCTCCAACTTGATATCCTTTTAAAACATCTTCTTTGAGTGTTTTTGCTGTTAAGAAAATAATTGGAATTTTTTTATTTGTAGATCTAATGTCTTCAGCTAAAGAGAAACCATCTTTACGAGGCATCATAACATCTAAAATACACAAATCATATTCTGCATTTTTAAACATAATTAAACCATCTATTCCATCTTTAGCATGTGTTACATTGTAATCATTTAATGCTAAATAATCTTTTAGAACCGTTCCAAAATTAGGATCGTCTTCTACTAATAATATTTTTTTGCTCTCCATCTCTTTACTCTTTTATATTAATGGTATTTTAACTGTAAATGTACTTCCTATATCTTTTTCACTTTCAATATGTACGGTGCCTTGGTGGCTTTCTATAATTTCTTTTACATAAGCTAATCCTAGGCCATGGCCTTTTACATTATGGATGTTTCCTTTATGTTCTCTATAAAATTTATCAAATACATATTTTTGAGCATTTCTACTCATTCCTATGCCTTCGTCTTTTACTTTAAAGATAAAGTATTTATTTGTGTTTTCAGTAAAAACATCAATTTTTGGTGTGTTTTCTGAGTATTTTAATGCGTTTTCTAATATGTTTACAACGACATTTGTTAGGTGAAGTTGATTTCCTAAAACTTCTGTTGAAATAGCTTTAAAATGTGCTGTAACAGTTCCCTTTTTATCATCAGTTAATAACTGAATATGTTCAATTGCTTCTTCTATTATGTCGTGCATATCTATGGCATCCTTACTAATTTCAAGTTGGTTTTTCTCTAATCTTGAAATTCGTAATACATTTTCTACTTGTCCATGCATGCGTTTGTTTTCATCTCTAATCATTTGAACATAACGCTTCACTTTATCCTCATCAGATATGATTTTCGGGTTTTTAATAGCGTCTAAAGCTAAATTAATAGTAGCAATAGGTGTTTTAAACTCATGTGTCATATTGTTAATGAAATCTGTTTTTATTTCAGATATCTTTTTTTGACGAATAAGCTGATATAAAGATGTTGAAAAAGCAGCGATAATAATTCCTATAAAAAATAAAGAAAGTATCAATACCTTCATCATGCCAGAAAGCAGATTTTTTTTCTCATCAGGAAATTTTACATATAACTTATATTTACTATTCCCGTTTTCATCTTCAAGAAGAGGATAATTTATATCTTCTGGTTGTATGTTAAAATATCCAGACTTTAACTGTGTTGCTAATCCATCTTCATAAACTACATACTTAAAATCTTGATTAATACTCATTTTAGCAAGTTCATCTTTAAGCGTATTGTTTAATTCTTGATTGCTTATGCGTTGATTAATAGGGTATATGCGTTTGCTTTCTCTAAAAGCACGTTCCATAACCTCATTATTTAAGTTGTCGTAGCTTTTGTAAACAGAGAATCTATTTTCATTTAAAAAAGGTTTAAAGTCTCTGTTTTCTGATTTTATTACTTGAGAAAAATAAACATCTTCTTTGCCTGAATAACGCTTTATAACAATAGAATCATTGTCTACAAATTCACTTGGTATTTTTATACTTTCTTCTAAGATAGTATTTCCAAAAGTGAACTTTTTTTTACTTATAGTGTCTACTTGTTGAAAGAGAAACGTTGTTATTTCAGCATCCGTTCTTAACTTGTTGTTTTCAAAGAACTCTTGGTAATTTTGTAAAAACTCTTGGTGCTCTCTATCTTTTATACTTTCAGAGGTACGAGCCAAAGCAATTGTTACATTGTTTTTAAATTGTTGATGTTTGTTTTTTATGGCATCCTTAATCCAGTACACTTGAATAGATATAATTCCTATTAAAGAAATACTCATTAAAACAACAATAAGAATAAAGATTTTCTTACCCATTATTCAAAAATAAATTAATAAAATATAGGGGGGTAATGTTTTAACTTATATTAACAAAGTTATTGTAAAATTAAGACAATTTTAACATAAAAAATTAACAAAACGTAAATTAAGCAAATCCTTTTGTTAAATAATTGTGAATTTTTAATACTTGTTCTTTTGTTTTTGTAAGTGTAATGTTTTCAATAATATAATTAGATTGGAGTGTCTTTTTTGTTTCACTACACTGGTTTTTAATTCTGTTTAGAACTTCCTCTTTAGTAGAGTTGTCTCTTTTTACAACCCTGTTAATTCTTATTTCTAGTGGAGCAGTTACCGTAATGATTTTATCACAAAAAAAATCATTTTTATTTTCAAAAAGTATAGCATTTTCATATAATATATAATCCTTATCAGTATTTTGCTTTATGAAATTTTGAAAGTGATTGTTTACTACTGGGTGTACTATAGAATTAAGTATAGTTAGCTTTTTTTTGTCTTTAAAAACTATAGCTGCTAAGTAAGGTCTATTTAATTTATCTTCGATATAGGTTTTTTCTCCAAATTCAGAAACTAACTGCTTTTTAATTTCTACAGAAGTATTCATGAGTTTTTTAGCCTCATCATCAGCAATGTAAATAGCTATTTTTTTAAATTCCGAAAACATTTTAGCTACGGTAGATTTACCACTGCCTATGCCACCTGTTAATCCCACTATCATAATTATTCGTATATTAAAAAATCAATTTTATTAGGAACCACTCTTACTAAAGTAACTGTTTTAGGGAAATTTTTTACTTTTGGAGTAAGATAACTTGTTTCTTTATTTTCAGTTTGACTATAATCGCATTCAACTTTAAATGAATCTGGAGTAACCTCATTAAAGTTTTGTAACCCAACTTTAAAAATTACTTTTACTTTTTTGGGAAAGATATTAATTCCTTTAGGTGCATTTTTAACAAATACAGGTACTTCTATTTCTCCTTCAGTAAACTTATCAACTTCAATATTAATTTCTGCAAATGAATAATTTGATTTAAGATCTATATTTTCAGGAAAAAGGATAGGAGTAGTAACTTTTGTGTTTTTTGATAGGTTTTCTAAAGTGATATTTTTTAAGTTTAAAAACTCAGTTTTTTTAATAGAATCTTCATCACCAGAAATTAAAACACTATCAGGACTAATTGTTATTGGTTTAGAAAAGTCATAACCTAACTGAAAACTGATGTTTAAATTAGGTTTTAAAGGAACTTTTTTAGAACTTAATGTACCAATTTTTATAGGAATTGTGTCTTTTTGAATTTCAATTAGTTCAATACCAGATTTTAGTTGCTCTTTTATGTCTGAAGATATATTTTTAGATAAAAAATAGTAATTATGATCTCTTTTTTTAAAAGCTTTATTTAAATCTAATTGAATAGGAGTGTGGTTAAAACTGGCTACAAGTAAATTATATCCGCTACTTTTTAGTTTTAAAGCAAGTTTATTAATAGGTGCTTCTAGTAATATTTTTTGTTGAGGGAGTTTTTCATACTCAATATCATATTCAATAGTAGTATCGTACTCTTTAGAAAGGTTTATAAGCAGCCAAAAAAATATAGAAGCGGTTAAAAAACCAAAAAAAGTTTTAGGTATGTTAAATTTTGTTTTCAAAGAATAGTTTATTGATGCAATCTACATAAAAAACAAAAAAGAGAGCTCATGAGCTCTCTTTTTTGTTTTTTATGTACTGTTACTTTTTACTTTCGGTAGCGTACTTTTTGCTCAATTCCATTGAAATGGCAGAACGTTCAAACTTAATTTTTCCAGCTCCTGTTTCAATAGTTACAGTATTATCGGTGTCGTTTATTTCTAAAATTTTACCGTGAATACCACTAGTAGTAACTATTTTAGCCCCTTTTTTAATTTCAGTTTGAAATAGTTTTTCCTTTTTTTGACGTCTCATTTGCGGACGAATAATTAAAAAGTAAAAAACGGCTATCATTGCCACAAAAGGAAGCATGTTCATTAAATTTTCTTGTGAGCTAGCTTGTAAAAAAATGGTTATAAACATTATGCTTCTTTCTTTTTAGGGGTTACCATTCCAGAAATCTTGATAACTTCTCTACCTGTTTCAGTATTGGTAGTTAAGGTTATAGATTTGGATTGTTTGTTTGGTTTTCCACTCGTGTTAAACTTAACTTCAATGTTTCCAGTTTCACCAGGAGCAATTGCTTCTTTAGGCCAACTTGGAACAGTACAACCACAAGATGCTTTTGCATTGGTAATAATTAAATCGCTTTTACCTGTATTTGTTACTACAAAGGTAGTTTCAACAACATCTCCTTCGCTAACAGTGCCAAAGTCAAATTCTTCCTTATCAAAAGAAATAACAGGAGCACCTAAGTTAATAGAGTTGTCTCTTTTTTCAGCGTTTTCAATATTTTCTTTTTTAACCTTTGATGAAGCATTTCCTTGTCCGCAAGAAACTAACATTCCTGAAGAAACAATAAAAACTACTATAACTGCTATTTTTTTCATTGTAAAAAATTTTTAATTCGTTGTAAAAATAATAATTTATTATAATAAACCTCTACCAATTTTAACCATCTTGTTAGAGCTTAGGTAATCTTTTGATAATTTATCTAAAACACCATTAATAAAGTAGCCACTTTTGCTTGTTGAATAGTCTTTTGCTAATTCAATATATTCGTTTATGGTAACTCTACTAGGAATAGAAGAAAAGTGTAAAAACTCAGAGATAGCCATTTTAATAATAATCATATCAATATCAGCAATTCTGTCAGCTTCCCAGTTAGGTGTTTTTTCTTTTATATCTTCTTCATATTTGTGTTGATGTAATACCGTTTTAGTGAATAAGTCAGAAACAAATATTTTATCTTCGTTGTCTTTATACAAGCTTCCTAAAATAAAAGGTTTGTTAGCTTTTTGTTTATTTAAAGATTTAAGAATCCATGTGTTAACAAAAGGAATGTCATCTACCCAAGAAATCATTTTATCTTCAAAATAGTCAGCTAATTTTTCATTAGGAGCTACTATTTCTCTAAAAAAATCAATCACAAAAGCTTTATCTACATTAAAAGAGTCTTCAATAGTGTCCATGTATTTTTTATAAAGATCACTTTTTTGCAACTCATCTAATAGAATTTTCACATATTCATCGTCAAGATCCCAGTAATTAAGCTTGTTAAGCTCAACGTAGCCTTCTAAACTTACACTTTCGTTAAGTAAGTTTATTAGCTTATTATCTATAAATTTTGTGTTAGGGTTTAGTTCTTCTTTGGTAGCAAGTATCTTTTTCTTAGAAAGCTCTATTCTTTTATGAGCTAATTTTTGCATCTCAACTAATAATTGAAGATTTAAAACGTACAAGTCGTACATTTTTTGAATGCTATGCTTTAAGAATTTTTCTTCTTTAACTAAATCATCACTATGTGATTGTTGCATTGCATAAACTGATTGCATTACTTTAACTCGAATATGTCTTCTATTAATCATTTTAAAGAACTTTAAAAAAAAGAGCGATAGAAACTATTTCTAACGCTCTGCAAAAGTAAAACTTTTTTGTTTTTTATCTAGCTATTTTGCTCTTTTTTACGAGCATTAATTCTTACTTGTGCAATATTAAAAGCAGCTTGATGTGTAGTAATATTTTCTTTGTCTGATAAATTAAAAATTTCTAATGTAGTGTTATAGATGTTTTCAGTTCTCTTTAAACTTTCTGCTTTGTCATAACCTTCAACTTCTGCATACACATTAATAATACCACCAGCGTTGATTAAGAAGTCGGGTGCATATGCAATTCCTTTTTCTTTTAACATCATACCGTGCTTCAATTCGTTTGCTAATTGGTTGTTAGCAGCACCCGCAATTACTTTAGCTTTAAGTTGTGCAATACTTTCATCATTAATAGTAGCACCTAAAGCACAAGGAGCATAAATATCAAGGTCTAATCCGTAAATATCATTTCCTAATACTACATTAGCACCATATTTTTTGCTTAACTCTTCTAAACGAGCTTCATTAATATCGTTTAAGATAACCTGAGCACCTTCGTCGGTAATATACTTCACTAAAGTTTCTCCAACATGACCTACACCCTGTACTAAAACTTTTTTTCCATCTAAGTTTTCAGTTCCAAACTTATATTTAGCAGCAGCTTTCATTCCTATATAAACACCATAAGCAGTTACAGGAGAAGGGTTTCCAGATCCGCCTATACTTTCAGAAATACCTGTTACATGGGGAGTAACTTCTCTAATAATATCCATATCACGAGTTTCCATACCAACATCTTCAGCAGTAATGTATTTTCCACTTAAAGAATTAACAAACTCACCAAATTTACGCATTAAAGCGTCATTTTTTTGAGTTTTAGCATCACCAATAATAACTGCTTTACCACCACCAAGGTTTAAACCAGTAATGGCAGACTTATAGGTCATACCACGAGACAAACGTAATACATCGTTTAAAGCTTCCCATTCACTTTTATATTGCCACATTCTTGTACCTCCTAAAGCAGGTCCTAAAGTTGTGTTATGAATACCAATAATTGCTTTTAAACCTGTATCTTCGTCGTTGCAAAAAACAATTTGCTCGTGATTATCAAAAGATAATTGACCAAACACTGGGTCATTCTTAAGGTCTTTAGTATCAATGATTTCTGATGTCATTTGTTTAGTTTTTAATTTGAGATGAATTGAGTAATCTCAAAAATTCGAGCGCAAAAATAAGAAATCGTTAAAACATAAGCAAAAAAAGAGGTCTGAATTAGGGTATCTTTAACAAGAACCTTTATAAAGTTTAATTTCTATAATAAGATAAAATTGAAAGCATTACAATACTTAAATAAGTACTTTGTTAAATACAAGTGGAGATTGTTGTTAGGGGTTTTAATTACAATATTATCAAAAATATTGACACTTAAAATTCCAGACTTTGTTGGTGATTCTTTGAACGTGGTAGAAGATTATCAGTTGGGTAAAATAACAGAAATGTCTGAGGTAAAGAATATACTCTTTAATAATATTCTACTTATTGTTGGGGTAACTTTACTAGGTGGTTTTTTTACTTTTTTAATGCGTCAAACTATTATTGTAATGTCTCGATTAATAGAGTTTGACCTGAAAAATGAAATTTACCAACAATACCAACGATTATCTCTTAATTTTTATAAGCAAAATAGAACTGGAGATTTAATGAATCGTATTAGTGAAGATGTGTCCAAAGTTCGTATGTATTTTGGACCAGCCATTATGTATTCATTAAATATGTTAGTATCGTTTATTATTGGTTTTACTCAAATGTATGCAATTTCACCAAAACTTACTTTGTATACGATGATACCATTTCCTGTGTTATCGATATCAGTTTTTATTTTGAGTAAACAGATAAATAAAAGAAGCACGGTGGTTCAGCAATACTTATCAAAGTTAACTACTTTTAATCAAGAATTCTTTTCTGGTATTAATGTCGTAAAGTCATATGCAATAGAAAAAGCGGTTATTAAAAATTTTGATACGTTGGCAGATGCTAGTAAAGATAAAAATATAAGTCTATATAAGGTACAAGCATTATTTTTTCCATTAATGATATTTTTAATAGGAGTAAGTAATATTATAGTGTTATATGTTGGAGGCATTTTGTATATAAATGGAGAAATCCAAATAGGAGCCATTGGAGCATTTGTAATGTATGTAAACATTTTAACATGGCCAGTAGCTGTAGTTGGTTGGGTAACTTCAATGGTGCAACAAGCAGAAGCTTCTCAAGAAAGAATAAATGAATTTTTAGAACAAGTCCCTGAAATTATAAATACCAATGAAAATGAAACGGTAATAGAAGGAGAAATTGAGTTTAATCATGTTTCTTTAACTTATGAAGATACAAATATTACTGCGCTAAAAGATATTAGCTTTAAAGTAAAGAAAGGAGAAACACTGGCAATTTTAGGAAAAACAGGAAGTGGTAAATCCTCAATTATTAACCTAATTTCGCGATTATATGATACTACAGGAGGAACTGTGTTGATAGATGAAAAAGATATTAAAACATGTAATTTATACGACATAAGAAATCAAATTGGGTTTGTGCCGCAAGAACCATTTCTGTTTTCAGATACCATTGAAAACAATATAAAGTTTGGTAAAGAAGACGCCACAGAAGAAGAAATTATTGAAGCAGCTAAAAATGCGGTAATCCACGAAAATATTATCGATTTTAAAAAAGGATACAAAACTATTTTAGGAGAACGTGGTGTTACACTTTCCGGAGGTCAAAAGCAACGAACTTCTATTGCAAGAGCAATTATAAAGAACCCTAAAATTTTAATTTTTGATGATTGTTTATCGGCTGTAGATACAGAGACAGAAGAACAAATTTTAACAAACTTAGAGAGAGTATCTAGTGATAAAACAACCATTATTATAAGTCACAGAGTATCATCAGCTAAAAATGCAGATAAAGTTATTGTATTAGATAACGGTAAGATTGTTCAACAAGGTGTTCATAATCAATTGGTAAAAGAGAACGGTTATTATAAAGAATTATTTGAGCAACAACTTTTAGAAAAAGAAATATAACATTTCGTATTGCCAAGTCAAATATTTTGTTAGATTTGTTGAGAAATTTTAAGTAAACAACTATTATTTTAAGTAGCGAATTATGAGCGAGAGAGTTGAACAAGAAGAAATCTTTTCACAAGTTTTAAGAGCAGGAAGAAGAACTTATTTTTTTGATGTTAGATCTACAAAAGCAGATGACTATTATTTAACAGTAACAGAGAGTAAGAAATTTACTCATGATGATGGTTCTTTTCATTATCAAAAACACAAAATTTACTTATACAAAGAAGATTTTACTGACTTTAAAGAAATGCTAAATAAAGCAACAGACTTTATTGTTAATGAAAAGGGGTCTGAGGTAATTAGTGAACGTCATCAAAAAGATTACAAAAAAGAAGAAAATGAACCAACAGAAGCTACCTCTACTGAAAGCTTTACGGATGTTTCTTTCGACGATATTTAAGCAGAAGAAACTGTTTTGCATACCCTTTTAAATACAAGTTATATATTTGTGTTTAATAATGAATGAATTTAGGCAGAAAAAAATCAATTCAAATTCAATTTACACATTAAAACCGCCATTTGTTTTACAACAATTGGTGGTTTTATATTTTTTATTCATACTAAATGGTATAGCAAGCTTTACTAGTTAATACCAAAACTACTTATACTGTTTCATCAGTTTAAATGTCAAAGCTGCTTCTGCTGTGTCTTGATATATATAATAGAAAACTAACTTTCATTACAAGAAGTTTTTTAATAGGTGTTTATCTATAAAACTTTTTTCATGGTAGTTGTTTTAGCTACCGTTTCTTGCCATTCTTTTATAGCGTTACTATCTTGTGTAATTCCTCCACCAACATAAATGTAAACGATATGATCAACGATTTGCATGCAACGAAGATTAACAAACAAATTACTTTCATTAGTGTTAATATTTAACTCACCTAAGAAACCTGTATAAAAACCCCTATGATAATTTTCATTCTCTAAAATAAATTGTTTTGAAGCCTCTAAAGGCAATCCGCAAACAGCTGGAGTAGGGTGTAAGGTTTTAATCAAAGCAGCAGTATTAGTTTTTAATTTACCGCTAAGAATAGTTCTTAAATGAAGTAATTTACCAGCTTTAATAGTTTCAATTTCTGATGTTGTAATTTTTGAAGAGACACTTGATAATCTTTCAGAAATATAATCAGTAACAAACAGTTGTTCTTCTATTTCTTTAGTTTGCCAGGTAACATTAGTCGTTCCTTTATAAACTTGCGTCCCTGCCAATGACATTGTGGTAAATTGATTGTTTTGAATACTAACTAAAGTTTCAGGAGTAGCACCTAGCCATAAACCTACTTTTGGATGATACCATACATATACAAAAGCAGTAGGGTAGTTGCATAACAATTTTTGAAAAGTTTGAATAAGGTTAAAATCAGATACTTCAATTTTTTCTTTTCTAGAAAGTACTACCTTTTTAAATAGCTTGTTGTTGATGGCTTGAACTCCCTTTTCAACTAATTGAGTATGATTTTCTTCGGAAGAAGAATCAGCAGGGTAAGTTGTATCATCAATAAAAATGTTATTGAGAGTTATCTCCTCTTGGTAAAAGTCAGATTGCTCTTCAGAAATTATAATTGCCTTCTCACTACTGTCAAAAGGGGCAAAAATGAACCCGCTCTCGCTGTAATTTTTTAAAGTAATTAAATTATTGTTTTTTTGGAACCTTCCCTTTAGTACAGAAGTATTAGGTTTTCTATAGGCAACAAAAGGTAATTGTTTTTGTAAGGTTTCTTCTATTTTTAAAAAAATATTCAATCTAATTGATGTATTAAAAGTTGTTTAATATCGTCAAATTTACTCCAAATAAATCCATGACCAGCATCAGGAATACGAATCAATTCAAACTGATTTTTAGGAAACTGATGTTCTAAAAAAGTAGAATTCTCAAAAGGAACAATCCAATCACTGGTTCCATGAATACTTACAATTCTGTTAGGAGTAGACTTCCAACTATTTTCAAAAAGTCGTAAATCTTGTTTATGAGATAATTTTTCTCTGCTTGCTTCTTGCCAAACAGAAGGAACAAGCCATCGGGTAAGCTTCCACTTGTATAGGTTTAAAGACCAAGGCATAGGCTCTACTTTACTATACACAGCAGGTGCCAATAAAATTACTTTACGAACCTTTTGCTGTATGGCCAAAGCAATAGGGCCACCATAAGAATACCCCACTAAAATTATTTTATCAGTATTTATATCTTGTAAAATACTACTTAACATATCGCGTTCAAAAGCAATACTTTCTTGTACAGTATTTTTATCTTGATAATTATAACCAACTCTGTCGTAAGAAATCATATTAGCTTTGCTAAGCAATATACTGTCTTTCATGTATTCAATAAAATCGGTAGAAGAACCTATGGTTCCATGAACAAAAACAAGTGTAGGTAAAGTGGTGTCTTTTACAATGGAAAGTTTTCTGTATTCAAATCCTTTAAAGTTTTTATGAATAAGTATAGGCAGAACAGAACTATCAACAAACTTTTCAAGTACTTTGGAGTCAGATTTCGGAGCAGAAAAACTCCAAAACAAATAATACAAAATAAGGAAGATTACAAAGAGAGTAATTCCAATAAATTGTAAGGTTTTTTTTAGCAATTTCATGCTATTCTTTATCTAAAACAATATTGGTAATCTTACAAAGAGAAACCAAATTATCATCTTCATCAACAATTCGTACTTCCCACAAATGCGTAGTTCTACCTTTATGAATTGCTTTAGCAGTAGCAAAAACATACCCTTCTCTTTTACTTTTTATGTGGTTTATGCTTAGTTCAATTCCTTTTACAATTTTAGCTGAATCTCTTAAGAAAAAAGCGGAGGCACAACTACCAACCGATTCTGCTAAGGCAGCCGTGGCTCCGCCGTGCAATATTCCATAAGGTTGGTGTACTTTTGGAGTCACTGGCATTTTAGCAGTAATAAAATCATCACCTAAATTAACAAACTCTATTTCTAGAGTTTCCATTAAAGTGTTTGTATTGTAACTATTTAAGATTGTGAGAGATTCTTGTTTGTTCATTGTTACTAGAAAATTATCATTCAAAAATACGTATTTTTGCATTGAATAAAAATGATAGAATGTATAAAGTACGCGTAATTTTAGATACAAAAGAAGATGTAATACGAACACTCATAGTAAATGAAAAAGCTTCGTTAGAAAACCTACATTTTGATATCGCAAAAGCGTTTGGTTTTAACGGACAAGAAATGGCATCTTTTTACCGTACCGATGAAGAGTGGAACCAAGGAGAAGAAATCCCTTTGTTTAATATGTCAGAAGCAGGAGAAGGAATTTCAATGGCTACTTGTTTTTTAAATGAAACTTTACCTAGTCAACACGATAAGTTGATTTATGTGTATGATTTCTTGCAAATGTGGACATTTTATGTAGAGGTAATAGAGCAATCAAATGAAATACTTACTGAAACGAAAATGATTTTATCTGTAGGTGAGCTACCAGAAGAAGCTCCAGAAAAAGAGTTTAAAGTAGAAGATTTTTCAAAAGATATAGATGATGAAATTGATGATGAATTTAATAACTTTGAAAGTCTAGATGATTTTGACTTTGGTAATTATTAAGCTATGGCACAATTTATAAAATTGTATAACGACAATCCCAATCCAAAAGAGATTGAAAAAATTGTAAAAGTTTTACAAAATGGCGGATTGATTATTTATCCAACAGATACTGTATACGGATTAGGTTGCGACATAACCAACACTAAAGCACTAGAAAAAGTAGCAAGAATAAAAAAAGTAAAGCCAGAAAAAGCCAATTTTTCATTTGTTTGTAATGATTTGAGTCATTTGTCAGATTATGTAAAACAAATTAATACTACCACTTATAAAATTTTAAAAAGAGCACTACCAGGGCCGTATACTTTTGTATTACCAGGAAGCAATTCACTCCCTAAAGCCTATAAAAAACGTAAAACGGTAGGTATTCGTGTACCCGATAATAATATCGCAAGAGCTATTGTAGCAGCCTTAGGAAACCCTATAGTATCCACTTCTATCCATGATGAAGATGAAGTGTTAGAATACACTACAGACCCTGAATTAATTTTTGAGAAATGGCAAAATATTGTAGATGTTGTGGTTGATGGTGGGTATGGAGATAACTATGCGTCTACCGTAATAGATTTAACAACCGATGAGCCAGAAGTGCTGCGTGAAGGAAAAGGAAGTCTAGATATTTTGTAAAATGAAGAGAAAAAATTTTGTGTTAATTTTAATATTCTTCTTAGTGTCGGTCAATTGTAATTCACAAGAGTTATCAGAGGGACAAAAGCTATGGAGCAATGATAGTAAATTAACGGTTAAGGATTATAAATTAAAAAAGTCGGATGCTTACAATGAAGTGATTGTTAGTCAATTCTTGATTTCACATCAAGTTAAAGGATTCGATTTTTTTAAGAAGAATTTTAATAATAGAGTTTTAAACATTTTTGTAGGAAATGCTTCTTGGATTGATACAGACAATATTTCAAATATTGATAAACAACTACTGTTTCAACAACTTCAATTTGATTTAGCAGAAATTTGTACTAGACATTTTAGGAGAAGATTATTGTTAAATAAAAGAAAAATTGCTAAAGGCTTTACAATTGTTAATGAAATTAGCAATGAAATAATTGCTGAATTTTCATCGAGAAGATTAAAGTTTGTAAATGAAACAAAGAGAGGTCAAGATGAAAATAAAATTAAAGAATGGAAAGAAAGAATAATAAAAGAACTAGAAGAATTAAAAGAATTTAGGTTTGAAAATAAAAAGAGAATCAAGCTTAAATAATTACTTCAATTTGTTGAACTGTTTTCTGCCTTTAGCATAGTACTGCCAAACAATGGATTTATGTTGGTAGTAATTTGAGTTTTTAGTTAACCTATCCCTCTTTTTTAGAAACTTAGAGAGATACATGTAAAAACTAAAATGAGCTTTTAAAATTGCTAATAAATGTTCAGGCTTTCCTTCCATTACAAATTTAAGACCTGCCAAACCATCCAATACTAAACGAGAAAAAATGATTGGAAACAATTTTACCGATGGTAGATTTTTAACTAAGTTAAGCAAACTATTTCTAAAATTTAAAAACGTTTTTCTAGGATTCAAAGTATCCAATGTAGCACCACCAACATGATATACAGTTGAAGTTCCCACATACTTTATAGTATGTCCATTGTTTTTAGCACGCCAACACAAATCAATTTCTTCTTGATGGGCGAAAAAATCTTCATCAAAACCATTCAATTGATAAAAAACAGCTGAGCGAATAAAAAAACAAGCACCTGATGCCCAAAAAATTTCGGCAGTATCGTTAAACTGTCCATTGTCAGTTTCCAAATCATTAAACAAACGACCACGACAATACGGATATCCAAAAGCATCAATAAATCCACCAGCTGCACCAGCGTATTCAAACTTCAATTGGTCTTTAAAATCTAAAATTTTAGGTTGAATAATAGCTGTGTTAGGCTCCTTTTTAAAAGTATCAATAATAGGAGTTAACCAGTTTTTAGTGACTTCAATATCAGAATTTATTAAACAATATACATCGGCGTCAATATGCTGTAGTGCATCGTTGTAACCTTTAGCATACCCACCATTTTCGACATTCTCTACAATTTTTACAGAAGGAAAATGTTGTTTAACAAACGCAATAGAATTGTCTGTCGAAGCATTGTCAGCGACATACACTTCCGCTTCTTCAGAACTAAAATTAAAGACAGAAGGTAAAAATTGCTCAAGCAATTTTTTTCCGTTCCAGTTTAATATGACGATAGCTGTTTTCAAGACGGCAAATTTACAGTTTATAAATGAAATGCTGTTAAAAAAGTATGCGTCATTCTATATTCCGTCATTTCGAATAAATATAAGAAACCTCATTCAGGCGAGTAACTCTTATTGCTGAGTTTTCTCAGTCGTAATCTCCTATGTAATGACGGAAAAGCGTCATTTACAAGTAGTAAAGAAGTAACCTGCCTGTCGAGAGTGAGATAGCCAAGCTGTTGGCACTCCTCGCTATGACGTTCATATTACTGTCATTACGAACGAGGAACGAGGAGAAACCGTAAGGTTAAGCGAAGCTAAACCTCATTCAGTAAAATAGCTCTTATTATTAAGCCACTATCTTACATTCTCCAAACTAAACTTAAAAGGTTCAGAACCACCACCAGTCATAACAATATCAGCACTGTTAATACCCAATAGGTTAATTTCTGTGTTAATTTGTGAAATAATAGCTGAATTAAGAAATTCTCCTTCTTCAATTTCAGAAGCAGTACCAATGTAGATACTAGGGTTAAATTTAAAAACCGCTTTTTGCCCCGGTGAAACATTAATCTTGCTAGCTAATAACTTACCATTTCTGTAACAGTTCGCATTAATAGCGCCTCGTGTTAAATTGTTTCGTACTTCTATTTCTTCTAGATTCATTGCTGGAGTTGAAGAATTTTGTAAAACATCTCCAGTGGTATTTTCAACCACTTCAAAAGCACTTCCATTATGTGCTGTTAATTTAGGCGTGTTATTTCCATGAGAATCACTAGTAGCAATTTGAAAGTTAGTAGTGTAATCGATAGGGTGGTTGTCCATACTTTTTGGTTTGTGAATTACTTTCCATGCAGTAGTAGGCTTATCAAAATTGTCAGCAATATTCTTTTGAAAAATTACAACACTGCTGTTATTGACATCATTTGACTTGTTTATGAAATTTAATTTAATATTGTTACTCATAAAGTTAGTTTTTGGATGCGAATTTAATAAATATAAAACAAGAGAAATAAAGGATTACTATAAGCGCATTGTTTTACGTGTTAAAATATGTGAAGGATGTCATCAATGATATTACCTTCATTCCGAACGACGTACGAGGATAAATTGTAAGATTCAGTAAAGCTAAATTTCAATAACAGAAGTAATTCCTATGTTTAAGACTTCTCGTCGCTTATAAAATCGTTCTATCGAAATTGTAAAGGTTAACTAATTCGTTGACATTTTTGGTTAAAAATATTAAGAGTCATACTATTTAAACCTTGGTGTGGTCTTTCTTGATTATAATAATAAATATATTGTAATACTTCTTCTTTCAAAAGGATGTTTTACTTTGTTTTTTTCAAATTCAAGACCATTATCTGTTAAAACTTTCTTGAATTTAATATTATAATGACTGGCAAGAATATTAAAACCTCTAAGTCTAGAAAACATTTTTGTTAATACAGTTAAACCTTCTGTTAACTCTACCCAAGCAACACGTGTACAGGAATCTTCTTGCTTTCCATTTAAGACCTCTTTTTTGAGGTAATAAATCTTTTTGATTATCACTTTACTTAAAGCGATTGTAATACTTTAAAAAAGTACCTCTATCTGTGCTATTAGCTTCATAAAGTTCTTTTATAAAATGATAGCGAGAATGTACTTTATTTTTTACTTGTTCGTACTCACAAATCAAAAACTGATACTTCTATAAATAGCTTCTGACTAGAGTTAAATTATCTATGTTTATTCATATAGAAAAAATATAAAACTCTGTTAGCTAATTGGTTAATCTTTACAACTACGAAGGAGTGTACGACTGAAATAATCTCTCTACCAACAGACAGATTGCTTCACTAGCAGTCGTGATGACTTTTTCTACAAATCTATCTCCTTTAACGCTTTAATATTATTACGCTCTAAAAATGCATCAATCGTTTCAAAGTGTTCGATAACGCGTTGGTCTTTAAATTCAAATACTTTTTGAGATAAGCCCTGTAAGAAATCACGGTCGTGCGATACTAAAATCAACGTTCCATCGAAGTGCAATAAGGCTTCTTTAATTACCTCTTTTGATTTTAAATCTAAGTGGTTTGTAGGTTCATCTAATATCAATAGGTTTACTGGTTCTAACAAGAGTTTTACCATTGCTAAACGGGTTTTCTCTCCACCAGAAAGTACTTTTACTTTCTTTTCTAAATCATCACCCGAGAACATAAAACGACCTAATATATTTTTGATTTGCGTTCGAACATCACCTTCAGCAACCTCATCTACTGTTTGGAAAATTGTTAATTCAGGGTCTAACAACGACGCTTGATTTTGTGCAAAGTAGCCCACTTTGGCATTGTGCCCTAAACCACATTCACCTTCAAAATCTATTTCCCCCATAATTGCTTTAATCATGGTCGATTTTCCTTCTCCGTTTCTACCTACAAACGATACTTTTTCTCCACGAGCTATAGAAAAACTTGCATCTTTAAACACGGTTAAGTCTCCGTATTGTTTCGTCAATCCTTCTACTTTTACAGGATAGTCTCCCGAACGTGGTGATGGTGGAAAACGCAGTTTTAATGCTGAGGTATCTACTTCATCAATCTCTACAGGAACCAATTTTTCTAACATACGCTCACGAGAAGCTACCTGATTCGTTTTCGAATAGGTTCCTTTAAAACGCTCGATAAACGCTTTGGTATCGGCTATAAACTTTTGTTGTTCTTGGTAGGCTTTTAACTGGTGTGCACGACGTTCTTTACGCAACTCTAAATAGTGTGAGTAGTTCGCTTTGTAATCGTGAACCGTTCCCATGGTAACCTCAATGGTTCTGTTGGTAATGTTATCGATAAACGCTTTATCGTGCGAAATTACTACTACTGCCTTGGCTTTGTTCAATAAGAAGTTTTCCAACCAAATTACCGATTCGATATCTACGTGGTTGGTAGGCTCATCTAACAAAATTAAATCGGGTTTTTGCAGTAAGATTTTCGCCAACTCAATACGCATACGCCAACCACCACTAAATTCTGAGGTTGCTCTTTCAAAATCTTCTTGCTTAAAACCTAATCCTTTTAAAGCTTTCTCTACTTCTGCTTCGTAGTTTATTTCTTCTAACGCGTAGAATTTTTCTCCTAAATCTGAAACACGCTCAATGATTTTCATATAATCGTCCGATTCGTAATCGGTACGGGTTTCTAATTGTTTGTTGAGGTCATCCATTTCGGCTTTCATGGCAAAAATAGATGCAAATGCTTTGGAAGCCTCTTCTTTTACCGTGCAATTGTCTTCCATTAACAAATGCTGAGGTAAATAAGCAATTACGGTATCTTTCGGACTGCGAACACCTCCTTTAGTAGGGTTGAAAACTCCTGCTATAATTTTCATCATGGTGGATTTTCCTGCGCCATTTTTACCCATTAAGGCAATTTTATCGTTCTCGTTAATTACAAACGAAACGTCACTAAACAGGGTGTTACCACTAAACTCAACCGTTAATTGATCTACCGTAATCATACAAATAATTTTAAGCGGCGAAATTAGCAAAAATGGTGTATACCTTTCATAAAAATTTAGTGTAACCTGAGTTTTATAAATTAACTAAAAATCAATAGGGTGCCATGTCGATAGCATGAAGTATGAGTGATGAGACATCTCAACAATAGGGGGTACTCACTTTAATGAGATCCCTCTTTTTGGTCGGGATGACGCTTTCAAGCCATCTTTAAAGGTAAAAACCAATATTATATACGGCTACTAACTTATGCTACAACTAACAATGTGTATAATTAATTGCTAGTTCTAAACTACTTACGAAAGTCATCGCGGACTTTCTATCTGTGATTTATTTGCTAACTTTAGTGTTTAAAAAAACGTAACTAATTTTTACAAACACATTGGTAATAATTAAAAATAACATGATTAATGAAAAAAATCTTACTTCTACTGTTAGGAATATCAATTATTTATTCTTGTAATAAAACCGAAAAATCAAATCAAGCAACAGTCTACTACAACGGTGATATTCTTACGATGGTGGGTGAATCGCCAAATTATATTGAAGCCCTTGTTGAAAAAGAAGGTAAAATCGTTTTTACTGGTACTAGTTATGAAGCGATGCAATTTGCGGGTAAAGGTCACAATATGATTGACCTTGAAGGAAAAACATTAGTTCCAGGTTTTATAGATGGACATTGTCATTTTGCAAATTTTGGAGGACAGGCAATAGGAGCTCAATTACTTGCTTCGCCCGATGCAAATGTTGATGATATAGAGATGTTAATTTCAGTATTAAAACAATGGAATACACCAGAAAACAGGGTACTTACAGGTTGGGTATTTGGAACTGGTTTCGATGATTCGGTCTTAAAAGAAAAACGGTTTCCAACCAAACATGATTTAGATAAAGTAAGTACCGAATTTCCAATAATGATTGTCCATATATCAGGTCACTTTGCAGTTGTTAACTCTAAAGGATTAGAGCAGTTAGGTATTAATGCCAATTCTAAAGACCCGGAAGGTGGTTTAATTAGACGTGAAAAAAACTCAAATGAACCTAACGGTGTACTTGAAGAACTAGCAGCAATTCCTTTTATGCTTCAAGCGATAGCGCCTAAATCTGAAGAAGCGTTAATTAAGTTTTTTGAAGCAGGACAGGATATGGCTCTTTCTTACGGCTATACTACTGCACAAGAAGGAAGAGCAATGCAAAATCAAGAAATGCTTGTAGCAATGGCTGAAATGGATAAATATAAAATTGATGTTATAAGCTATATCGATTACATGTTTGTAGATAAATACATGACTAGTAAATGGAATAGTAAAAGTTACAATAATAAATTTAGAATTGGTGGAATGAAAGTGACACTAGACGGTTCACCACAAGGAAGAACTGCTTGGAGAACAGAACCTTATTTAATTACACCTGACGGAATGCCACATGATTATAGTGGCTATCCAGCAATACCTAATGATAGTGTTCTATCTTCTATATTTGAAAAAGGTTTTAAAAATAATTGGCAAATTCTTACACATACTAATGGAGATGCAGCAGTGGACCAGCTTATAAGAACAATGAAGCCACTAAAAGATAAATACGGAAATGAAGGTAGACGAGATGTGATTATTCATGGACAGTACATAAGAGACGATCAATTAAACCAGGCAAAGGATATGAATATGATTGCATCTTTATTTCCTTTACACACATTTTATTGGGGAGATTGGCATAAAGAATTAATAGGCGATTCTTTAGTTCAAAAAATTAGTCCAGTAAAAACAGCATTAAACAAAGGTATAGATATAACCATTCATACAGATGCACCAGTTGCATTACCTAATTTAATGCGTGTAGTGTGGACAGCAGTAGCGAGAACTTCTCGGTCTGGTAAAATCATTGGGCCAGATGAAAGATTAACACCATACCAAGCGTTAAAAGCTATAACCATATGGTCGGCTTATCAACATTATGAAGAAGACAAAAAAGGAAGTCTTGAAAATGGAAAATTAGCTGATTTAGTAGTTTTGGATAAAAACCCTTTAAAAGTAAATGTTGAAGACATAAAAGATATACAAGTCTTAAAAACAATTAAGGAAGGGAAAATTGTATTTGAAAAATAACTATTGCCAACAATGAACTAAGCTAAAATCCAAAAATGAAATTTTTCTAAACGACGGAAAAGGCAACTTTGAAAAGATGATTACTTATGGCAACCAATCTGACCAAACACGTTCTGTCGATATTGGAGATTTTGACCAAGATGGATTTCCAGACATTGTCGAATCGAATTCTGGAACTTGAAATTTATTCTATATAACACGAAAAAATTAACTGAGGCAACAAAGAACTGAGTTAAAAAACGAAATATAATTAATAAGATAAAGGTCATTTGCAAACCGAAAAAGAAGTGTTTAAAATTCGCTACTTTTCACCTACAAGACTGTTGTGGTTAATTTTCAAAAACCGATAAAGTGAATGAATAAAACAATATTTGAGATTACTAAAATGGATTGTCCATCGGAAGAAAACCTAATTCGAATGAAATTGGACGGAATATCAAGTATTGCGAATTTGGACTTTGATATTCCGAACCGAAAACTAACCGTTTTTCACAGCGGAGAAATTGACCAAATCGAAAAGTCCGTTATCGAACTGAATTTGGGAGGAAAGAAAATCTCGACTGAACAAACTAACAAAACGGAATTTAATGAAAACTCAAACCAGAAAAAACTGCTTTGGACTGTTCTCGGAATAAATTTCACCTTTTTCCTAATCGAAATAACGACTGGAATCATTTCAAAATCTATGGGATTGGTTGCCGACAGTTTAGATATGCTTGCCGACTCATTTGTTTATGGGATTAGCTTGTTTGCTGTTGGCGGAACGATAAAGAAGAAAAAGCGAATTGCAAAACTTGCTGGATATTTTCAAATAACACTTGCAGTTATTGGGTTTGTAGAAGTATTAAGGAGATTTTTTGGAGACGAGACACTTCCCGATTTTTCAACAATGATAGTTGTATCGCTTTTAGCACTTATTGCAAATGGAATTTGTCTTTATATTTTACAAAAATCAAAAAGTAAAGAAGAAGCTCATATGAAAGCGAGTATGATTTTTACTTCAAATGACGTGATTATCAATTTGGGAGTTATAGTCGCTGGACTTTTGGTAAATTGGTTGAGTTCAAGCAAACCTGATTTGATTATCGGAACAGTTGTTTTTGCTCTGGTAATTCAAGGAGCATTTAGAATATTGAAATTAAGTAAATAAAGCACTAACCACAACACGGTGTATAATTAATTGCGGCTGAATTTCCTCATCGGAAATTCAATCTTATTAATTATCTTTCCGCAACAACGGAAAATGACTCGCGTCCTTTTCCCGCAAAAAATCATACACAAATACGTTAATGCAAAATCTTAAACAGTAATTCTTTTAAAATATCGGCATGGGTTTGGTTAGCACCAACCCCTTTGCTTTTTACATCGGCATCGCGTAATAGGGCTATAATTTGAGATATTTTTCGCATCGGGTAATTACGTGCTGCGTTTACATAATCGTCCACAAAATATGGATTTATACCTAAGTTTTTAGCTACCGAAGCTTTCGATTTATCTTTTAATCCGTGATATATCAATAACTGTGTAAAAAAGCTATTTAGTAAGGAAATGGTCATTACCAACGGATTGTTCTTTGGGTTTTGCGCAAAATAATTGATAATTCTATTCGCTTTTACCACCTCACGCTGTCCTACCGCTTTGCGCAACTCAAAATTGTTAAAGTCCTTAGAAATCCCAATGTTTTCTTCAATATGCTTATCGGTAATAATGGTTTCCGTAGGCAATACTGAGATTAGTTTATCTAATTCGTTGCTAATCTTGCTCAGATCGGTTCCTAAGAACTCTACCAACATTTGCGAAGCTTTGGGTTCGATATTAAACTTTTTTCCGCCTAGCATCTGGCGAATCCAATCAGCTACTTGGTTATCATACAGTTTTTTACTCTCGTAAATGAGTCCGATTTTGGCAATCGCTTTGTACGCCTTTTTACGTTTATCGAGCTTTTTGTATTTGTAGTTAAACACCAATACGGTACTTGGCTGTGGATTGGCAGCATACGACTCTATTTTATCAATCGTACGACTTAAATCTTGCGCTTCTTTAACAATAATTACCTGTTTTTCTGCCATCATCGGAAAACGTTTTGCCGACGACACAATTTCCTCTATCGACACATCACGACCGTACATAACTACTTGATTAAATCCTTTTTCAGACTCATCGAGCACATTGTCTTCAATATAATCTGAAATTTTATCTATGTAATAGGGTTCTTCCCCCATTAAAAAATAAATAGGTTTGATATTGCCTCCTTTTATATCGGATATAATCGTTTTAATTTCGTTCATGAGTCTTTCTTCTGCCTTCTTTTTGGTGTTATTATTTAAAATGTTGTAGCTAAGTATTTATTCCTTAGTAACACTCTTGGTCATTTCGACGGAGCGATTTTATGAGCGACGAGAAATCTTAACAATAAGAGTAACACACCTCTTGAGATTTAACTTCGCTGAACCTTACGGTTTCTCCTCCTACGTCGTTCGGAATGACAATTACTATAATGTCATTTAGAAGGAGGTTACGACTGAAAAATCTCATTCAACAAAGGAACTCTCATGTTTAAGATTTCTCACATTCCGCGTTGCTTCAGTTTAAGATGACAATAATGTTTCGTTATAGTGAACAACGAAGAAATAACTTATAATTTTCTTACTTTTGGTTTATGCAAAAGCTCAACCTTCCTAGCTATACATTCAAGCTCAAAAGTAACGAAAATAAGACGCTTATTTTTGATAATTTAAGAAAAAAATACATGGTCTTAACTCCCGAGGAATGGGTGCGTCAACATTTTGTTCAGTGGTTGATTCAAGAAAAAAACTATCCAGTATCACTCATCTCTATTGAAAAACAATTGGTTATCAATAACCTAAAAAAGCGTACTGATATTGTAGTGTTTGCTTCCAATGGACATCCGAATATTATTGTGGAATGTAAAGCTCCACATATAAAAATTACCCAAGATACGTTTGATCAGATTGCTCGTTATAATCTGAGACTTGATGCTGATTACCTCATCGTTACCAACGGACTCCAACACTTTTTTTGCATGCTCGATAAAGAGAAGGAAACCTATGTGTTTTTAAGAGATATTCCCGAGTATCGATAAACATCATTATTCCTAACTGAAAGATTGCTTCATTTTTCACTTCGACTTTAGTTTATCTTGAACGAAGCCGAAAGGCTCTGTATTTATTTGCAATGACGAAGCACTATTGTCATTTCGAGCGATAATGAGAAATCTATTTCTCGGTGACCGTCATTTCGAAGGAGTATGCGACTGAGAAATCTTAACGTTATGAGCAACTCCAAACCATGAGGTTTAGTTTTGCCGAACCTTACGGTTTCTAACACTTCGCTACCGTTTGGTTCAAATGACCGTTGTGTTTAATAAAAAAGTGTTGGACGAGTACAAAAAAAGCACCATTTAAAAATGATGCTTTTGAATATTTTTTATATTTAGTTTTTTCGGTGCCAGTAAGCGGTTCTTCCAAAGGCAGCAAAACCTATATAACCTCTAATTTTTAACTTGTTGTCGTTTTCAAGTTTGATATAGCACTTGTACTCTTTTCCGTTTTTAGGATCTAAAATTTTTCCACCACTCCATTCGTCACCATCTTTTTTTAGTCCTGTTAAAATATTCATTCCTAAAATAGGATTGTTTTTACGTTTTCCACTACATTTATCACAAACAGCTTCTTGGCGTTTTTTGTCGGTAATCTCAACAATTTTAGCGTATGCTTTTCCGTCTTTTTTATATACTTCAATTACAGAATCAACTTTGTTTGTTTCTTCATCGCGGTTTTCCCATTTACCAAAAATGGTTTGAGCACTCATTGAAAAGCTAGTGGTAATGAGTATTAAAGTAAAAAGTATTTTTTTCATTATATATAAGTTTTAATAGTATATCGTTTTCAAAAAGTATTCCAATTAATCGTATTGTGCATCAAAGTTGCTATCCCATTTTCCTTGTACACGCAATACTTGTTCAATAATATCACGAGCACAACCGTTACCGCCAGTTTTATCAGATATGTATTTTGAAACTTGTTGTATTTCACGAGCAGCATCGTTAGGGCAAGAAGGCATTCCAACAAGCTTCATTACAGGATAATCAGGAATATCATCTCCCATGTAGACTACATTTTCAGGGTTTAATTTATATTTTTCAACCAATTCATTAAACTGTTTAATTTTGTTGTGGGCCCCTAAATAAATATCGGTAATACCTAAGCCTTCTAAACGTGTGCGTACACCTTCGTTTTTTCCACCAGAGATAATACAAACTCTATAACCGGCTTTTACAGCAGCTTTTAAGGCATACCCGTCTTTAATATTCATTTGACGTACTAATTGACCGTCAGGAAAAACAGTTACAATTCCGTTAGTTAATACTCCGTCTACATCAAAAATAAAAGTATCTATTTGAGGTAAGTATTCTTTATAACTCTTTTCCATTTTGTTGGATTGATTTTGTAATAAGTTTATAAATTTCTTGTTGTTCAGCATTTAACAAAGCCAAATGATTTTGAATAGTTTTTTGATCGTTTCTTTTTGCAGGACCTGTTTGTGCTGCATCTGGACTTAGTTCGGTTATTTTTTGAGCTGTTTCTTTAATCAACGGTTGTAGTACTTCAAAAGGAACTTGATATTCATTACAAATATCAGCACCAATTTTATACATGTGGTTGGTAAAGTTATTTACAAAAACGGCAGCAACGTGTAATCGTTTACGTTGCTCTGAGTTGATACGATATATCTTTTTTCCAATAGATTTAGCAAGTGTTTCCAACAGCTGTAAATCCTCTTCATTTTCGGCTTCTAGACAAAATGGAATTTCATCAAAATTTACTTCTTTATCTTTTGAAAAACTTTGCAATAAGTAAAATATACCTTTACGTCCAGTGTTTTGTAACGACTGCATAGCTACACTACCAGAAGTGTGAACCACCAAACCATTTTTTTGTTCAATTTTACGAGAAACATCGCCAATAGCGTCATCTGAAACAGCAATGATATATACATCAGCTTTTGTTAAAAGCTCTATACTATTTGTAATAGGAGTAACTTCTTTTAAATGTTGAATTTGCTCAATATTTCGAGCATACATTTGTACTAACGATACTTCGTTTGTTTTACTAAAAGCATTGGCTAAATGTGTAGCTACATTTCCGCCTCCTATAATGACAACCTTAATCATAGCACGAAGATATTGAAATTAATTAAAATTAATTTTGCATATTTGTGCCATTATGATTGTATAAGTCACCTCAAATAGTAGTGTTGCCTGAGCAACACATAGTTATGTCTTATTCTTTTTAAGACAATTTTGTGTATCTATAAAACTTTATAATGACTGATAGCAATCAAACATCAAAACAAACCATATTCTCACTTTTTAAAGATGCTGTTTTAGGCAGACAACAAGATTTTACAACAGGAAGTATTCGTAAAGCTATTTTCTTATTAGCAATTCCGATGATTTTAGAAATGCTAATGGAATCTATTTTTGCTCTGGTAGATATTATTTATGTATCGAGAGTAAGTGTAAACGCAGTTGCTACTGTAGGGTTAACAGAATCTGTACTAACTTTAGTATATGCAGTAGCTATAGGGTTGAGTATGGCGGCAACTGCTTTAGTAGCGCGAAGAACAGGGGAAAAAGATTCAGAAGGAGCAAACCAAACAGCAGTACAAGTTATTTTTTTAGGAGTATTTATTTCAATTCTTATTAGTGTTGTTGGAACTGTATATCCGAAAGAAATACTAGCACTCATGGG
The DNA here is from genome assembly GCF_964513795.1 of Tenacibaculum sediminilitoris. Taxonomy (NCBI): domain Bacteria; kingdom Pseudomonadati; phylum Bacteroidota; class Flavobacteriia; order Flavobacteriales; family Flavobacteriaceae; genus Tenacibaculum; species Tenacibaculum sediminilitoris. The sequence goes on from NZ_CAZEQR010000006.1 coordinate 33,389, forward strand.
GGGCGAACCTAATTTAATTGCAGAAGGTTTTGGGTATACACAAGTATTATTAGGGGGTAATATCACGGTAATGTTACTTTTTTTAATCAATGCTATTTTTAGAGGAGCAGGAAATGCATCGATAGCAATGTGGACGTTGATTTTATCGAATGGATTAAATATTATACTCGACCCCATTTTTATTTTCGGATTAGGACCTATACCTGCACACGGAGTAGAAGGAGCAGCTATAGCAACAACCATAGGTAGAGGAACAGCAGTGGTTGCACAGTTGTTAGTGTTGTTCTTTGGAGCAGGTAAAGTAAAACTAGCAGTTAAAGATTTAGCAATAAGAATTTCAGTAATGATCAACCTAATTAAAGTATCCTTAGGTGGTATAGGACAGTTTATTATTGGTACTTCTAGCTGGGTGGTTTTAATGAGAATTATGTCTGAATTTGGAAGCGAGGTACTTGCTGGATACACAATTGCTATTCGAATAATGATGTTTACTTTAATGCCTGCTTGGGGAATGAGTAATGCCGCAGCAACTTTGGTAGGTCAAAACTTAGGAGCACAACAACCTGAAAGAGCAGAGAAATCTGTTTGGATTACCAGTAAATATTGTGCTTTTTTTATGGGAGTAGTTTCATTGATTTATATAGTTTTTGCTCCAACTTTTTTAGGATGGTTTTCTGAAAACACTAAAGTTATTGAAAATGGAGCATTGTGTTTGCAAATTATGGCAGCAGGTTATATAGCTTATGCATACGGAATGGTTGTAATTCAATCATTCAATGGTTCAGGAGATACTAAAACACCCACCTACATAAATTTTTTGTGTTTTTGGTTATTCCAATTACCGTTTGCATACATAATGGCAATTACCCTTGAATTTGGTCCTGTTGGTGTCTTTTTAGCAATAACCTTAGCAGAAACTTTAATAGCTGTAATAGGTATTTGGTTGTTTAAAAAAGGAAAATGGAAATCAGTTAAGGTGTAAGCTAGTTTTTGTAACTTAGCTACTAAAGTTATGTAAAAAAAATCTCAAGTCTAAGATTTTAAAACCTCTTATAGCCATGAATATTAAACAAAAATTAGGCGTTAATACTATTTGTACACATGTTGGCGAAATAAAAGATGAACAGTTTAAAGGAGCTATTTCACCTATATATATGTCAACATCTTATCAGTTTGATAATGTTGATGTAAAAAGGTATCCACGTTATTTCAATACGCCTAATCAAGAAGCTTTGTGTAAAAAAATAGCAGCTTTAGAGAAAACGGAATCAGGTTTATTATTTGGTTCGGGTATGGCGGCTATTAGTACTTCGTTATTAGCATTTTTACAAAAAGGAGATCACGTAGTATTGCAAGAAACGTTGTATGGAGGAACCTATAATTTTGTGGTAGAAGAGTTTGATAAATTTGGAATAGAATATTCGTTTACCAATAGTTTAGCTATTGAAGATTTTGAAAAAGAAATTCAGAAAAATACACGTGTAATTTTTATTGAAACACCATCCAATCCTTTATTAAAGGTAGTAGATATGCAAGCTGTTGCTAATTTGGCAAAACAACATGGTATTATAACAATGATTGATAATACTTTTGCCACTCCAATTAACCAAACACCCGTTGATTATGGAATTGACATTATCATACACTCTGCAACTAAATATATGGGAGGTCATTCAGACATTTTAGCAGGAGCTGTTGCTACTTCAGAAGAACATATACAACGAATATGGAATTTAGCTAAGAACCTGGGAGGAAGTTTAAGTGATTTTACGGTATGGATGTTAGAACGTAGTTTAAAAACAATGAATTTACGTGTAAAACGCCAGAGTAAAAATGCTTTAAAAATGGCAAAATACTTAGAGAAAAGTGAATATATAGCTAAGGTGTATTACCCAGGGTTAAAATCGCATTCAGATTATAAGTTGGCCAAATCTCAAATGAAGTATTTTGGAGGTATGTTATCTTTTGAATTACAAGAAGAAATTGATGTGATGGATTTTCAACATAATTTAGCACTAATAAAACCATCTATGAGCTTAGCCGGAGTAGAAAGCACAGTATTAAGTCCTACACAAACCTCGCATGCATTACTATCACTAGAAGAAAGAGCTAAACAAGGAATAAAAGACGGACTTATTCGTTTTTCGGTAGGAATAGAAGAAACAAAAGATTTAATAAAAGATATAGAACAAGCATTACAAAAAACGATACAATAAATGAAACTAGATATATTAGCTTTTGGAGCGCATCCGGATGATGTTGAATTAGGATGTGCAGCCACGATAGCAAAAGAGATTTCGTTAGGAAAAAAAGTAGGTATAGTCGATTTAACTCGAGGAGAATTAGGCACTCGAGGTTCGGCAGAGTTAAGAGATAGTGAGGCAAGAGTAGCTGCTGAAATTTTAGGCGTATCAGTACGTGAGAATTTAGGGTTTGCTGATGGCTTTTTTAAGAATGATAAAGAGCATCAATTAGAAGTTATTAAAATGATACGTAAGTATCAGCCAGAAATAGTATTGTGTAATGCTGTTGACGATCGGCATATCGATCATCCAAAAGGAAGTCAGTTAGTGTCTGATGCATGTTTTTTAGGTGGGTTACTTAAAATAGCAACAGCATTAGATGGAGTTGAACAAGAAAAATGGCGGCCAAAACAAGTATATCATTATGTACAATGGAAGCATATTGAGCCTGATTTTGTAGTAGATGTTACTGGTTTTATGGATAAAAAGGTAGCATCGGTTATGGCATACTCTTCACAGTTTTTTGACCCTAAGAGTAATGAGCCAGAAACACCGATAACCAGTAAAAACTTTACCGATAGTATCGAGTATAGGGCAAGAGATTTAGGAAGGTTAATAGGGGTAGATTTTGCAGAAGGCTTTACCTCAGAACGTTATGTGGCAGTAGAAAACTTAAGTAAATTAATTTAAAAAAAAGTTTTGCCAAAATGTGAAAAGCTCGTATATTTGCACCCGCAAGTTACATGGTGATTGTAGCTCAGTTGGTTAGAGCGCCGGATTGTGGTTCCGGAGGTCGCCGGTTCGAACCCGGTCTTTCACCCAAAAAGCTAAAGCCTTTCTATATAGAAAGGCTTTTTTTGTGAAGTAAACTTATGGTAAAAATCAGCAAAAAAAAGCTTCTCAATTATTTTGGAGAAGCTTTTCTGTTTTCTAGCCATTGTTCGTATTTATCTTTATGTTTAAAACGTTTATGTGTCCATAAATAAAACTCTGGCTGTGTTTTAATATGAGCTTCTGTAATTTTTAAGTACTTATCGGTAATTTCAAAATTTTCAAACTCTTTTGGAGTTTCAGTTATAAGTTCAAAACTGGCTTCATAATACCCTCTTTTTACTTTGGTAACATTCATGTTTATGATGGCGAAATTATATTTTTTAGATAAAATTTCCATTCCAGTATGTACAGGAACCCAGTTGTTTAAAAAAGTAGCCCAGTACCTTGTTTTGTGAAGTTGAGGAGATTGGTCACTTAATAAAACATATAAACTTTGAATATTGTTTTTTATGCGTTCTTCTAGTTTTTTATTAAAAAGCCCTGTAGGAATACCATCATAACCAAACTTCGTTCTTGACGATTTGATTACTTTTTCAAAATAAGGGTTTTGTATTTTAGTATAAGTACCATAACAACTAATATCAGTTTTTAAAGGAAGCCCAAAAGACAACTCCCAATTACCTTGATGAGATCCTGTTAAGATGATACTTCTACCTTGCGCTGCTAGTTTGTTTATAATTTCAATATTTTTAAAAATGTATCTTTTTTCAATTTGCTTTTTTGATATAGTAAAAGATTTAATGCTTTCAAAAATTAAATCGACAAAATGTTTGTAAAATTTTTTTGCAATGTTTTTTATTTCCTTATCATTTTTATCGGGAAAAGCCATTTTAAGGTTTTCAATAACCACTTTTTTACGGTAGCCTACAAGACCGAAAATAATAAAGCGAAAAAAATCAGAAATTATATATAGTAATCTCATTGGTAAAATTGATAGTATCCATATAAGTGGATATACAATAATAAATATGAGTAGTTTCATAAAGTTTTAATTTTGGGCAAATATCGTAATTAACTTTTGTTTATGTTTGCGAGTATATATAAAATTATGAGTCAAATTATTATCATACTAATTGTCGCTAATGTATTAGTGTCTATCAAAGGATTTAACGATGCTGTTTTTTTTGATCGTTATAAATTTCAGATTCAAAAGATTTTAGGAGGAGAGAAAACACGAATGCTAAGCTCTGGTTTTTTGCATGTAGATTGGTTGCATTTGGGGTTTAATATGTATGCGCTATACTTGTTTGGAAAGGTGGTAAACTCTAATCTTGGTACGGTTAATTTCTTATTAATTTATTTTGCAAGTTTGTTGTCAGGTAGTATGTATTCGTTGTATCAACATAAACAAACACTTTACTATAGTGCTGTTGGTGCTTCTGGTGCAGTGTCTGGAATAATTTTTTCTTCTATAATGTTGTACCCAGATATGGAGCTGATAATGTTGCCAATACCAGTTCCAATTCCTGGCTATATTTTTGGTGTGGGGTATTTGTTATATTCTATTTACGGAATGAAAAATCAGGTGGGAAATATCGGTCATTCGGCTCATTTAGGAGGTGCTATTGGTGGATATTTGATAACATTAGTGTTACGACCAAGTGTAATAACAAATCATACAATAATGGTTGGTATTATGGCGCTAATTATTCTAGGGTTATTTTTCTTTGGAGATAAATTAAAACTAAATAAATAAAAAAACCGAAACAAGTGTTTCGGTTTTTTGAGCGAGAGACCAGGTTCGAACTGGCGACATTCAGCTTGGAAGGCTGACGCTCTACCAACTGAGCTACTCTCGCATTGGTAAAGTTGTTGCAATTACTTGCTATGTTTTAATTAGAGCGGGAGACCAGGTTCGAACTGGCGACATTCAGCTTGGAAGGCTGACGCTCTACCAACTGAGCTACTCCCGCAGTAAAGCGGTTGCAAATATAAGATTGTTTCTAATATCTGCAAAGACTTTTTTAAAAAAAAATAATGATAAACGTGCCTTTTATACATAACTTTCAGAAAGTGAATGCTATAAGTTTTAAAAGAGTTTGTATGTTGCGAGGGTATTTATATAGATATAAAATCTAGACTTTTACGGTACAAAAGTATCATGAATTACGATTCTTTACATGGTTTTAAAAATAAAAAGAAGTTAATTTCTAAATAATCAATTAAAAAAGACTATCTTTGCCTTGTTCAAGTAGAACACCTTAATAATTTCAAGGTAGTATATAGTAATTAGTTTTTTGAGTTTATTCTCTTCTTATCTTTTTTTTATTTCATTATTCCTTCATTTTTTAAGTGTTTATAAGCATAATAGCTTTTTATAATTGTGTAATAACATTATAAAGGTCATATGAAGGTTCTTCTTTTACACAACATTAATATAATAATTTAAAATTTAAGTAAGATGCAAGAAGGCACAGTAAAATTTTTTAACAACTCAAAAGGATTTGGGTTCATTACATCATCAGAATCAGGAGAAGATATTTTTGTACACAATTCAGGATTGATTGACGATGTTAGAGAGAATGACAAAGTACGTTATGATACCGAACAAGGTAGAAAAGGCTTAAACGCTTTTAATGTAGAAATTGTAGATTAAAGTTGTGGTTATTTTATAACCTAAACCTAACTATACAAAAAGGCTATCTGAAAAGATAGTCTTTTTTTGTGCTCAATGTCCCGCTCTGAAATAAGTTGACGCAAAATCGACTTATTTCAGAGCGGGACAGATTTATTAAAAAGGATACCAACCAAAGATTGGTTTAGCAAAGACAACGATTTTGTGCACTCATTAAGTCTTTTAAAATAATAATCATAAAAAACAACTATATGAAAACTACTTATACGTTACTGATAATGCTACTAACAACCCATGCGGCATCAGCGCAGGAATTAAATACAAATTGGAAAAATGATTTTACATAAATTTTTACAATTCAAAGATTCTATAGATGATATATCACCGTGTAATAAATTTGTTTTTGAAGCTTTAAAGTCAGTATAGGGGTTAGTGACTTTTATAGTGCAGAAAAGAATAGGTATATGGTAGCGAATGAAATTTACGATTACTTATAAACAAGTTCTAAATGGACCTTATTAGGAAAATCAAGCAATCAAAATAAACTAAATAATGAAGGATATACTAATTTTAAAAAAGGCAGTCGTAGCTATTTATAGAGGCAATGTATGGGGATAATGCATTAATACTTCCTAGAACCTTATCACAATTATCTATCTGGAATTTAAAAAGTACCTAATTCGGCCTCGTTTCTAAATACTAACTCAATAAGTGATATATCTGTAAAAAAAAATGTTCTTTGATTTTTCATCTAATAATAAAGGTAAAGTATTATTATATGGAAGAAATTACTAAGACCCTAATAAAAAGGATAGGGTAGAAGGTAGAACGAAGCAATCAGTCTTTTGATAGTAGTCATAGCAAATGAATTTATAATTGAAGTAATCTTTTATTGACTATCATCATTTCGAAGGAATATGTGATTAAGAAATTGTAAGGTTTAGTGGAGCTAAATCTTAGTGCGGTGAGTAACTCATGATCTTAAGATTTCTCCTTTTAGCTGAAATGAACATTTTTGATTCATAAAATTACGTCATTTTACTATGTAATTTGTCATTATAACAAATAAAGTCAAACAACCTACCCTATAAATAAAAGTGCTTTAGGCACGTTGTTTTTCTAACCAAGAACTTACACTTCCTAACTCACGAGCTTGGTAAAAATTATCTTCTCGTAAAATACAATCCTTAGTTGAGGTAGGATCTATTTTTATAAAGCGGTATAACACTAGTTTTATTAAAGACTCTCTTACATCCTCATAGGTTGCACCATTTTTTTTATTGGTGTCAATGATCTCTTGAATAAAATTATCTATTCTATTAAACTTAGTATCTGTTAATAAGGCTTTAAAAACGACTTCTTCCATAATTCATGTTTTATGCCTACAAAACTACTTATTAATATAGTGATTCAAAAGGTGATATATGCAAAAAAAAATGTGGATTTCCGTGGTGTCCTTATTGTCATTTCTTGTAAAGGTTAACTAATTCGTTGACAAATTTTATATTTTGTTATACGAATGAATACAAATGATTTAACCCTAATTCTAAGTTATTTATAGAAGTGCCAATTTTTGATTAGTGAGTATGAACAAGTAAAAAATAAAGTACCCTCTCGTTATCGTCATTGTGAGTGATAGCGAAGCAATCTCTCTATCGAAAAAAGATAGCTACGTCGTTATAGCTCCTTGCTATGATGTTTTGTTATCGCTATTCCTATATTAAACCCTCAAAAATAAAAGATAAGTTTTTTTATAATATGATATTTTAACATGTTTATTATTGTTTATGTGTTGTTTTTAAGTTTATTTTTATATTGAAAAGTTAAAGTTTGTATCATTTAGTTGAAATATTTGTAATTGGTTTTTTAAATAGATACATTGGTAACAAGATTAGTGTGTCATAGCGCGCGTCTTAATTAATAACCCTAAACCCCCAAGTAAAAATGACTACAAAATTAAATTTTCAGACTATTGCAAAAGAACAAATAAAGTTCTTGAAATTCCCCAAAGAAGAGGTATTACAAAAAAAGAAGGCTGTGTTAAATCGTTTTTTAGATTTACAACGAGCATTATCTTTAGGAAACTTAGAAAGAGAAAAAGTAAAAATATTTTTTAAGGACATGGATGGCTTAAAGAAAGTAGAAACGACTGTTTGGGGAATAACTGACAAATCAGTAATCTTAAAAGAAGCAACTATAATTCCGTTAGAAAGAATTGTAAGCGTAGCATAAAAAAAAAGCTTCGACATTGTCGAGGCTTTTTTTTTATTTTTTGTCCCGTCCTAAAATAAGTTGACACAAAATCAACTTATTTATGAATGACTCAGAAAATCAAACAAAAAAAATGAACCCAACGAGATTACAATTTGGGTTTTAAATTAGCTGTGGTATCACAGGTAGAAAAAAGAGGGGCTAAGCTATAAACAAGCACAAAAGTTTTACGGTACCCAAGGAAGAAGTACCATTTTGGTTTGGTTACGAAAACATGGTAACTTAACTAGAATAACCTCTCAATCCATTTTATGCAAAACCCAAAGAAAACCCAGCTCAAAAAATTAAACGATTAGAACGAGAACTTAAGGATGAGATTTTCAATACGATAATCGATATCTCAGACAAGCTATATGTTAGCCTAAACATAGATTATTACCTAAGAGAGAAGACTCAAGAAGAATTACATTTAAATAACACATTCTACACATCATTGGCTAAGGAAACATCCTAATTTATTAAAAGAGTTGAAACCAACAAGGTCTGAACAATACTTAGTAAGTGATATTACTTATGTGAATAGATATTAAAAGACACATTATCTATCGCTAGTTACCGATGCTTATAGTAGAAAAATACTAGGATGTCACCTTAGTAATGATATGAGTGCTGAAAAATGTATTAAAAATAGCAGTTAAAAATAGGATAATTAAAGCAAAAGTAATTTATCATTCAGGTATGAGATGACCACATTTAAATCTTAATTATAAAGCGTCTAATTTTGTACATAACAAAAAAACCTTTGAAGCTAGCTTCAAAGGTTTTAATATTTTTTATAAAACTGTCAACCCATTTTAGGATGATTTATTATATATCTATTAGGCTTCCGTTTCCATATAATCTTCAATAGGATTACAAGAGCAAATTAAATTACGGTCACCAAAAGCATCGTCAACACGACGTACTGATGGCCAAAACTTATTGTCTGCAATATACTCTAAAGGAAATGCTGCTTGCTTACGTGAATATGGTAAATCCCATTCATCAGCAGTTAACATTTCTTGCGTATGTGGTGCATTTTTAAGCGGATTGTTAGGAGTTTCTTTGCTTACTTCAGCAATTTCTTTTCTAATAGAAATTAAGGCATCACAAAAACGATCTAACTCAGCTATACCTTCAGACTCTGTTGGTTCAATCATTATCGTTCCAGCTACTGGGAATGATACAGTAGGTGCATGGAATCCATAATCCATTAAGCGTTTTGCAATATCGGTGACTTCAATTCCGTTTTGTTTAAACTCGCGACAGTCTATAATCATTTCATGAGCTGCACGGTTCATTTCACCAGTATATAAAGTACTATAATGCCCATTTAAACGCTCTTTAATGTAGTTTGCGTTTAAAATAGCATTCTTAGTAGAGTTTGTTAATCCGTCAGCACCTAACATGGTGATATATCCATAAGAAATTAAACATACTAAGGCAGAACCCCAAGGAGCTGCTGAAATAGCAGTAATGGCATTATCGCCACCAGTAGCTATTACTGGGTTACTAGGTAAAAATGGAACTAATTGTGGTGCTACACAAATTGGTCCAACACCCGGCCCGCCACCACCGTGAGGAATTGCAAATGTTTTGTGTAAGTTTAAGTGACAAACGTCAGCACCAATTGTTGCAGGGTTGGTTAATCCTACTTGTGCATTCATGTTTGCACCGTCCATATATACTTGTCCACCATTATTGTGGATAATTTGCGTAATCTCTTTAATAGCTTTTTCAAATACTCCATGCGTAGATGGGTAGGTTACCATTAAAGCAGCTAAATTATCAGCATGTTTTTCAGCTTTAGCACGTAAATCTTCTACATCGATGTTTCCTCTTTCATCAGTTTTGGTAACTACTACCTTCATCCCAGCCATAACAGCTGATGCTGGATTAGTTCCATGAGCAGACGCAGGAATTAAACAGATGTTTCTGTTAGTATCACCATTTGCCTCATGATAAGCTCTAATAGTCATTAAACCAGCAAATTCTCCTTGCGCACCAGAGTTAGGCTGTAAAGAAGTGCCTGCAAAGCCAGTAATTACGTTTAATTGCTTTTCAAGGTTATCTAACATAATTTGATACCCTTCTGCTTGGTTTAATGGCGCAAATGGGTGAATATTACCCCATTGAGGATTACTTAACGGTAACATTTCAGAAGCAGCATTTAACTTCATGGTACAAGATCCTAAAGAAATCATTGAGTGATTTAATGCTAAATCTTTACGTTCTAATTTTTTGATATAACGCATCATTTCAGTTTCTGATTGATACGTGTTAAATATTTCGTTATCTAAAAAAGTAGTTGCTCTTTTTACGTCTGCCGGAATTACGTCTGTTGAAGTAAACTCAGTAACTAAAATATCTTTAATATTGAATGCTTGTTCGAAACAATCAACAATTTCATTGATTTCTTTTAAGCCTACTGTTTCGTTTACAGAAATTGAAATATGTTCTGTATCGATATAGTTAAAGTTGATTCCGTTTGCTTCTGCTACTGGACGTAACTTGTCTGCTTCAACTTCAACTAAGATAGTATCGAAATAAGCACTATTTTTTTGTTTGAAACCTAAATCGTTTAAAGCTTTAGCTAAGGTTGCAGTGCTTGTGTGTACACGATCTGCAATGTATTGTAACCCATCTTTTCCGTGGTATACAGCATACATACCTGCCATAACAGCTAATAATACTTGTGCAGTACAAATGTTTGAAGTTGCTTTTTCACGTTTAATGTGTTGCTCACGTGTTTGTAATGCCATACGTAAAGCACGACCACCGTCAACATCTTTTGTAACTCCAATAATACGACCAGGAATACTACGCTTGTAAGCTTCTTTAGTAGCAAAATATCCAGCGTGAGGGCCTCCGTATCCTAAAGGAATACCAAAACGTTGTGTAGTACCTACCACAACATCAGCACCAAATTCAGCAGGAGCTTTTAACTTTACTAATGATAAAATATCAGCAGCAACAGCTACTTTAATGTTATTTGCGTTACAATTAGCAACGAAATTGGTATAATCATATACTTGTCCGTGTTTTCCAGGATATTGTACGATAGCACCAAAGAATTCTTCTGAGAAATTAAATTCTTCGTGGTTACCAACAACTAATTCAATTCCAATAGGAATGGCACGTGTTTGTAAAACCGATAGGGTTTGTGGTAAAACTTCTTCTGAAACAAAAAACTTGTTTACGTTTTCTTTCTTTTGTGCTCGTTCACGGACGTCAAATAATAACGCCATGGCTTCGGCAGCTGCAGTACTTTCGTCTAATAATGAAGCATTGGCTAATTCCATTCCTGTTAAATCACAAATCATAGTTTGATAGTTTAACAAGGCTTCTAAACGCCCTTGTGCTATTTCAGCTTGATAAGGGGTGTACGCAGTATACCATCCCGGGTTTTCTAAAATATTACGTTGAATTACACTAGGTATAATAGCTTCGTGATACCCTAAACCAATATAACTTTTAAAAACTTTGTTTTTTGCACCTAATTCATTAATGTGATTTAGGTATTCATATTCGCTCATGGCAGGAGCTAAATCTAATTCCTTTTGTAAGCGAATATCATCAGGAATAGTTTCGTAAATCAATTGGTCTAAATTCTCAATGCCAATTGTTTGAAGCATTTGATCCTGGTCTTTAACGCGAGGACCTATATGCCTAAGTTGAAATGAATTTGTGTTCATTATTGTGTTGTTGTTTTTCGTGCCTCAAAAATAGTGAAATTGGTTGATTTGATACTACATGTTTTTTTGTTAAAAACAATATTTTATTAACCAAAAGAGCTATTTATAAACATAAAAGTTATTTTTGTTAAATGAACTTTTTTAAAAAAGCACTTGATTTTTATATAAATTCTAGTATTCATGTAGCCTTATCGGTGTTTTCATTGTTTAGAATTACGGAATTATATTTTAACTTTTCGTATGATAAATCACTTGGTTTTTTTGTTTTTTTTGCCACAATTACTGGGTATAATTTTGTTAAGTATGCAGGAGTGGCAAAACTCCATCACCGAAGTTTGACTAAAAATTTGCAAATCATTCAAATATTTTCGCTGATGTGTTTCTTATTGATGTGTTATTTTGCTTTGTTGCTACCGTTAAAAACATTATTGTTTTTTGTGCCTTTAGGAGTATTAACTTTTTTATATGCCGTACCTTTTTTAAGTGGATTTCAAAAAAACTTACGAAGTATTGGTTATATGAAAATAATAGTAGTGGCTTTGGTATGGGCAGCAACTACGGTGCTGTTACCAATATATGCTGGTGAAATTCCTTTTACAATTGAAGTATATTTGTCTGCAATACAACGTTTTTTAATAGTAATAATATTACTATTACCTTTTGATATCCGTGATGTACAGTATGATACAATTTCTTTGCAAACAATTCCTAAAAAAATAGGTATTGAAAACACAAAAAAAATTGGAGTTGTTTTGTTGGGGGTGAGTTTAGTGTTGGAGTTTATTATTAGCCCCAATACTCACTTTCGAACTGTATTTTTAGTATTTTTTTCTGTACTTTTATTTCTATTGATGAGAGCAAAAGTAAACCAACCTAAATACTACAGTTCTTTTTGGGTAGAAGTTATACCTGTTTTTTGGTGGCTGTTCTTATTGATTTAAAATTGAAGTTTTTTAGAAGTATTAAAACCCAAAAAGTAATAGCTTGTAAGTTGTGTGTTTTATATAGTTAAAAACTGAAACTTAAGAGATTTGTAATACATGTTTTTAAGAAAAACCTTTGTACATTCGTTGGCTCAACAACACAAAAACAAAAACAAAAAAGTAACATGAATTTAGTAAAACGAAATTTCGTTTTCGATTTCGATAGCACACTAACAAGTGTAGAAGCATTAGATGTTTTAGCTGAAATCACTTTAAAAGGAAACTCAAAAAAGGAAGAGATTATTCAAGAAGTAATCCGTATTACAAATCAAGGAATTGATGGAGAAATGTCCTTTACTGAATCCTTAGAGAAACGTATTCAGTTATTAAGTGCTAAAAAGTCAGATTTACCCATCTTAATAGAAGAGTTAAGACAAAAAGTGTCTCCTTCTATAGAGAGAAACAAAGACTTTTTTGAAAGTTTTTCTGATGATATTTATGTGATTTCAGCAGGGTTTAAAGAGTTTATTGATCCAATAGTTGCAGAATACAACATTCCGTCAGAAAGAGTATATGCGAATACTTTTGAGTTTGATAAAGAAGGAGTTATTGTTGGGTTTGATACTCAAAATCCATTATCTAAACATAATGGAAAGATAGATTGTTTAAAGTTGTTAAATTTAGAAGGTGAAGTACAAGTAATTGGAGATGGTTATAGTGATGCTGTGACTAAAGAAGCAGGTGTTGCAGACACCTTTTTTGCTTATACAGAGAATGTGTCAAGAGACAAAACAATTGCAAATGCCGATCATATTACACCAAACTTAGATGAATTTTTATACGTTAACAAATTGCCTAGAAACTTATCATACCCAAAGAACAGAATTAAGATATTATTGTTAGAAAATGTGCACTCTGATGCTTTTACTAAACTATCAGGTGATGGGTTTTCAGTAGAAACTGTATCTAGAAGTTTATCAGAAGATGAATTGATTGAAAAGTTAAAAGACATACATGTATTAGGAATCCGTTCTAAAACACAAGTAACACGTAAAGTTATTGAAGCTGCTGAAAAATTAATGGTAGTTTCGGCTTTTTGTATTGGTACGAAGCAGATTGATTTGGAAGCTTGTAAAGAAAACGGAGTGGTAGTTTTTAATGCTCCATATAGTAACACACGTTCGGTGGTTGAACTAGCTATTGGAGAGATTATTATGTTAATGCGTAGCGTGTTTCAAAGGAGTACAGAAATTCATAATGGTCAGTGGAATAAAACTGCACAAGGATCAAGAGAGGTTCGTGGTAAAAAGCTAGGAATTGTTGGATATGGAAACATAGGTAAGCAATTATCTGTATTGGCTGAAGCTTTAGGGATGGATGTCTATTATTACGATGTAGAAGATAAATTAGCTTTAGGAAATGCTACCAGAATGAACACCTTAGAAGAGTTGTTGAATATTTCAGACGTAGTTACGTTACATGTTGATGATAATGCAGCGAATAAAAACTACATAGGAAAAGAAGAAATAGCTCAAATGAAAGATGGTGCGCACTTGGTAAATTTATCTCGTGGATTTGTAGTAGATATTGAAGCATTAGTGGAAGGTTTAAAATCTGGTAAAATTGCTGGAGCTGCTGTAGATGTGTATCCAGAAGAGCCAAGAAAAAATGGTGATTTTTATACAGAGTTAAAAGGATTAGATAACGTGATTTTGACGCCACACGTAGGAGGTAGTACAGAAGAAGCTCAAAAAGATATTGCTGATTTTGTTCCAAACAAAATTATGGCATATATCAACTCTGGAAATACGGTAGATGCGGTTAATTTCCCAAATATTCGTTTACCTAAGCATAAAAATGCACATCGTTTTTTACATATTCATAAGAACGTACCTGGGGTAATGGCGAAGATCAATAAAGTATTGGCGAAATATGAATTGAACATTACAGGACAATACTTGTCTACAGATGAAAAAGTAGGGTATGTGATTACAGATGTAGATAAAGAATACAACCAAGAAGTAATCTCAAAACTTAAAAAGGTTGAAGGTACAATCAAATTTAGAGTGTTGTACTAAAATGGTATTCTAAAATAACAATACTATAATTTATGATTCATGGTCTGCATTTTAATGCAGACCATGTTTTTGTTTATAGCTATTTTCTTAAAATAGAAAAGTAGCTTTAGTCTTCATCTGAAATATTAATAGCGGGCTTTAACTTTCCCATGATTCAAGTTTATAAACTATTAAAATCACCTAACCTATTTTCAATTTCAATAACACCTTTCTGTAAAGTTTTTATATAACTAGTAACATTTTCCATTTTAAATCTACTAGAAGGTCCTGATGCGCTAATGCCAGCAATAACTTTTCCCTTTTTATTATAAATAGGTATGGCAATACAAACTAAACCCAATTCTGATTCTTCAATATCTAATGCAAACTTTTGCTGTTGAATTTGTAATAATTCTTTTTTGAGTTTTGAAGTTGAAGTGATAGTGTTTTTGGTAAACGATTCTAAAGAAATCGAGTTGAAAAAAGTTTCTTGAGTTTCTATCGAAGAAAATGCCAAGAGCAATTTTCCAATGGCGCTTCCGTTAACAGGTGCGTATGAACCAATAGAGGTGCTTATTTTAAGTCCTTGTAAACTATCAGCTTTATTAATATGAAATGCTTGCTGCTCTTTTAAAATACCTAATAAAACAGTCTCTTGAATTTCTAAGGCTACCTTTTGTATTGGTTCGTTGGTTAAATCTCTTAGTGATTTATATATAGAAACACGATTGCCTAATTCAAACAACTTACTTCCTAATTGATATTTTTCGTTGTCGTTTTGTTGCACAGCATTTAATGAAACTAAAGTGCTTAGTAATCGATATACGGTACTCTTGTTGTAGCCAGTTTTAGTAGCTAACTCTCTAACGCCCCATTCTTTTTTATCATTTGTAAAAGCATCTAAAACAGCAAACGCCTTGATGATGGATTGGTTTAAGTTTTTAGAATCTGTATTCATTTTCTCAAAAAATTATTGACTAATATAATAAAAATATGTAGATTTATAAAACACCGTTTTATTATGTGAAACACTTTGGTTTTATTTTGAGGTAAAAATGAAGTATCTTTAGTGTTTTAGAAATGGTTTTTAGAAATATAATAAGTATGCATAAACCAACACTCGATTACGCACAACAACTAGATAAAGAAGATAATTTATCGCATTTAAGAGCGCAGTTTCATATTCCAAAAGACACAAAAGGGAATGACTGGTTGTATTTTACTGGAAACTCTCTTGGATTACAACCTAAACAAACGCAACAATATATTCAACAAGAATTAGACGATTGGGCAAAATATGGAGTAGAAGGGCATTTTGAAGCTCGAAACCCATGGATGCCATATCACGAATTTTTAACAAATTCGATGGCGAATATAGTAGGAGCAAAACCACTAGAAGTTGTGGTGATGAATACCTTAACAACCAACTTGCATTTGTTAATGGTGTCGTTTTATCAACCGACTAAAACAAAGTATAAAATTGTTATAGAAAGCGATGCTTTTCCTTCGGATAGATACGCGGTACAATCGCAATTAAAATTTCATGGGTTTGATTTTGAAGAAGGATTGATAGAATGGAAACCTCGTGAAGGAGAAGAACTATTACGTATTGAAGATCTTGAGGAAATAGTAGATGAGCAAGGTGATGAAATAGCTTTGTTGTTGATTGGTGGTGTGAATTATTATACAGGACAGTATTTAGATATCAAACGTATTGCAGAAATAGGACACGCAAAAAACTGTATGGTAGGTATTGATTTGGCACACGGTGCAGGAAATATTTCTCCAGAATTGCATGAGAGTGGAGTAGATTTTGCAGCTTGGTGTACCTATAAATATTTAAATTCTGGTCCTGGAAGCTTAGGAGGTTTGTTTGTACATGAAAAGCATGCACATAATAAAGAGCTACCGCGTTTTGCTGGTTGGTGGAATCATAATAAAGAAACTCGTTTCAACATGCGTCAACCATTTGATGTGATGCCAGGAGCAGAAGGTTGGCAGTTATCAAATCCGCCAATTTTATCGATGGCAGCAATTAGAGCTTCGTTAGATATGTTTGAAGAAGTAGGAATGGAAGCGTTAAGAGCCAAATCGGAAAAATTAACGGGTTATTTTGAATATTTAATCAATCAGATTGATACGGCCAGCATTAAAATAATTACGCCGTCGAATCCGAAAGAAAGAGGATGCCAATTATCTATTCAAGTGAAGAATGCAGATAAAAGTTTACATAAAAAACTAACCGAAAATAATATTATAACCGATTGGAGAGAACCTGATGTAATTCGTTGCGCACCAGTGCCAATGTATAACAGTTTTGAAGATGTATATAGAATGGTTGAAGTTTTAAAAATATTGTTATAAAACAAATGAGCAAACAAGAAAAGATAGTAATTATAGGTGCTGGTTTATGCGGAAGTTTATTAGCACTTCGTTTAGCACAAAGAGGATATAAGGTGGCGATGTATGAAAGTCGTCCAGATTTACGAGTTACCGATATTTCAGCAGGGCGCTCTATCAATTTAGCATTATCTGATCGTGGATTTAAAGCTTTGCGTTTATGTGGCGTGGAAGAAAAAGCACGTGAAATTTGTATTCCGATGTATGGACGTTTAATGCACGATAGAGAAGGGAATACGTTCGCATCAAACTATTCGGGTAGAGAAGGAGAGTATATCAATTCTATTTCAAGAGGAGATTTAAATGGAATTTTACTAACTGAAGCAGAGAAACACGAAAATGTAACCATACATTTTAATACTGAATGTACCTCGGTAGATATTGAAAATACGGTAGCATATTTTAAGAATTACAATACCAAGGAAGAGTTTTCTGTAGATGGAGATATTATTTTTGGAACCGATGGCGCTGGATCTTCATTGAGAAAGAGTTACTATTTAGAAAGAAAATTCTTGTTTAGTTATTCACAGAATTTCTTAACGCACGGATATAAAGAATTAGAAATTCCTGCAGACAAGTTAGGAAACCATCAAATAAGTAAAGACCATTTACATATTTGGCCTCGTGGGGAGTATATGTTAATTGCATTGCCAAACTTAGATGGAAGTTTTACAGTAACCTTGTTTTTAAGTTTTGATGAAGGAGAATACAATTTCAATAACTTAACTTCCGAAGAAAAGATAACCGAGTTTTTTGAAAAAGAATTTTCAGATGCATTGGCTTTAATACCAAGTATAAAAGACGAATTCTTAAACAACCCAACAGGGGCTTTAGGAACGGTAAAGTGTTCACCTTGGCACTATCAAAACAAAACCTTGTTAATGGGAGATGCAGCACACGCGATTGTTCCTTTTTATGGACAAGGAATGAATGCGTCGTTTGAAGATGTTACTGTATTTGATACAATTTTAGATGCGCACGAAGGAGATTGGCAAGCTACTTTTAAAGCCTATGAAAAAGCGCGTAAAGAAGATACCGATGCAATTGCTGATTTAGCCATTGACAACTTTTATGAAATGCGTGATCATGTAGCGAATCCATTATTTAAACAAAAAAGAAAGTTAGAAATGGATTTAGAAAAAACATTCCCAACAGAATATTTCTCGAAATACTCAATGGTAACCTTTAATGAAGAGATTCCGTATGCAGAAGCGATGAAAAAAGGACGTGCGCAAGATAAAGCCTTATTAAATATGGTGGCACATCACGATTTAGATACAGTCACTGATTTAAGTGAGGTATTAAAAAAGGTGCAAGAAGAAACTAATGAGATTTTAGAAGAAGATAAAATAGCAGGACTGTAAATGAATAGATATATAATATTACTAAGAGGAATCAATGTCTCAGGAAAAAATAAACTTCCGATGACAGATTTACGAGATATCTTAAATGAATTAGGGTTTCAAAATGTACAAACCTATATTCAAAGTGGTAATATTATTTTAGATTCAGAAGAAAGAAAAGAGATTGTTTGTCAGAAAATTAAAGAAGCGATTGCGACTAAATTTGGATATGATGTGCCTGTGCTAGCCAGAACACCAGAGGAATGGAAAAGTACATTAGATAGTTATCCTTTTTCACAAGAAAATGAAAAAATAGTAGCTTTTACTTTTTTAGATAAAGTAACTAAAGAATCAGTTATCGAAGTTAATGGAATTAACGAAGACAAATATAAAATAGTTGATGATGTGGTGTATTTGTATTGTCCGTCAGGTTTTGGAAAAACTAAACTGACAAACAGTGTAATCGAAAAGAAGTTAAAAGTAACAGCAACCACACGCAATTTAAAAACAACGATTAAACTATTAGAGTTAGCCAGTTCGTAAATGTCATTTCGACCAAAGGGAGAAATCTCATGTAAAATGCGTTTGGAAGCATAAATTATAAAACATGGATAGTAAAGTAATCAAAGGAAAAGCGATACCAAGAGGAAAATTTCCGCATGTAAAGCAAGTAGGAGATTTTATTTATGTATCAGGAACCAGTTCACGAAGACCAGATAATTCTTTTGAAGGAGTTGAGGTAGATGAATTCGGAACTACCAATTTAGATATTAAAAAACAAACACGAGCGGTAATAGAAAACATTCGAGATATCTTACAAGAAGCAGGTGCTGATTTATCTGATATTGTAGATGTAACTTCATTCTTGGTAAATATGAATGATTTTGGAGGCTATAATGAAGTATACGCTGAGTACTTTGACTATAACGGACCAACGAGAACAACAGTTGCTGTACATCAATTACCACACCCACATTTATTGATTGAGATTAAAGTGGTGGCATATAAGAAACAGGAATAAAGAACCAAGACGAAAGAGGCCTTTTCTCTTTTTTCTTTTATCTGTGAATAAAATGAACATAAAAAACTACATAAACGGAGAATTTATAGGACCAGTAGCTAATAATTATATTGATAATTATAATCCTTCTATTGGAGAGGTGTACGGTCAAATTCCAAATTCTACTACAGAAGATGTAGCATTAGCATATAAAGCAGCTAAGGAAGCTTTCCCATCTTGGTCAAACACCACCTTGAATGACCGTAGAACTATATTGTCTAAAATAGCGAGTTTGATTCAAGAAAAACTTCCTGAATTAGCAAAAGCAGAGGCTAAGGATAATGGAAAACCATTAAGTTTAGCGACGTCGATTGATATTCCGAGAGCTTCATCTAATTTTCAATATTTTGCAGATGCAATTACACAATTTTCATCCGAAGCCCATGAAAGTGTTGGCTTAGGAGCGATGAATTTTACTTTGCGACAGCCTATAGGTGTAGTTGGGTGTATTTCTCCGTGGAATTTACCACTCTATTTATTTACATGGAAGATTGCTCCGGCAATAGCCGCAGGAAACTGTGTGGTAGCTAAGCCTAGTGAAGTTACACCAATGACAGCCTATTTATTAGGGGAAATTTGTAACGAAGCAGGTTTACCAAAAGGGGTGTTAAACATAGTTCACGGATTAGGAACTACCACAGGACAAGCTATTATAGAACATCCAGATATTAAAGCGATTTCATTTACAGGAGGAACTGCTACAGGAGCACATATAGCTCGTACAGCAGCACCTATGTTTAAGAAGTTATCGTTGGAGTTAGGAGGTAAAAATCCAAACATCATTTTCGCGGATTGTGATTATGAAAACATGTTGGAAACTACAGTTCGTTCTTCATTTGCAAATCAAGGTCAGATATGCTTATGTGGAAGTAGAATTTTTGTAGAAGAAAGCATCTATGAGCAATTCAAAAAAGATTTTGTTCAGAAAGTATCAGAACTAAAAATAGGAAATCCTTTTGATGAAGATACAAATATTGGAGCCTTGGTGTCAAAACCACATTTAGAAAAGGTAAAATCATATATAGATATTGCAGAACAAGAAGGAGGAAAAATTCTCTATGGAGGGAATAAAGTACAGGTGAAGGGAAGTGAGAATGGATATTATTTAGAACCTACCATTATAGAGGTTTCTAGCAATCAATGTAGATTAAATCAAGAAGAAATTTTTGGACCAGTAGTAACCTTAATGTCTTTTAAAACAGAAGAAGAGGCTTTACAATTAGCTAATGATGTGATATATGGATTATCATCAACATTATGGACAAACAATTTGACGAGAACCATGCGATTGTCTAAAGAATTGCATACAGGAATTGTTTGGGTAAATACTTGGTTGTTGCGTGATTTGAGAACTCCTTTTGGAGGTCAAAAAGCGAGTGGAGTAGGACGTGAAGGTGGTTTTGAAGCGTTACGTTTTTTTACAGAACCCAAAAATGTATGTATAAAATATGAATAAGGAAATAAAGGAAAAAATAATTGCTGTTTGTGAAGAAAAAATTGCTAAAAAAGGAGAAAACGTAGGGCTTTCGTTTTATGCATTTTTCAAAAATAAAAATGACAATCCGAAAGTACTGATGGAAGTGGCTACTTGGTGGATTCAAACACATCAATTAGATCATTTTGAGAAAGCGGTTAAGATTAAACAAATGATTCAGAATAACGAATAAAATGAATTTAGATATACAACATAAAAATGCCTTGGTATGTGGTAGTACACAGGGAATAGGAAAAGCAGCAGCAATACAATTAGCTCAAGAAGGAGTAAATGTAACCCTAGTTGCTCGTAGCGAGGATAAATTAAAAGGGGTGTTAGCTGAGTTACCAAATGACAATCAAAATCACGGTTATTTAGTTGCTGATTTTACCAATCCTGCAGATTTAAAAGAGAAGTTAGAGGCGACCAATTTACAGTTTCATATTTTGGTAAATAATACAGGAGGTCCAGCAGGAGGTCCTGTGTTTAATGCAAAATTAGAAGAGTTTGAACGTGCTTTTACGATGCATTTAAAATGTAACCATGTGTTGGTACAAGCAGTGGTACCGTTTATGAAAGAAGAAAATTATGGTAGAATTATAAATGTAATTTCTACTTCTGTAAAACAACCTTTAGATGGTTTAGGTGTTTCGAACACGATTCGTGGTGCAGTTGCTAACTGGAGTAAAACCTTAGCGAATGAATTAGGTCAATTCGGAATCACGGTAAATAACGTATTACCAGGAGCTACAGCTACAGAACGTTTGACAGAAATCATCAATAATAAAGCAGCAAAAACAGGTAAAACTGTTGAAGAAGTTGCCGAAATGATGAAAAATGCATCGCCTGCAAAACGTTTTGCTAAACCTGAAGAGGTAGCCAATGCGATTGTGTTTTTAGCAAGTGAAAAAGCAAGTTTTATCAACGGAATTAACGTTCCTGTAGACGGAGGAAGAACAAAAAGTTTGTAAGCGTATAGAATCAATACAAATTTAAGTAACTTTATAAAGTTTCTGTCATTATCAGGAAGTATGACGAAATAATCTCAAGAATAAAATAACGGATTGCCACAGCAAATTGAAATTTGTTTCGCAATGACAAAATCTAATTAAAATGAGCAAGTTAGTACAACCTTTAAATTTCAAAAAGTGGATTGATGAAAACCGTCATCTACTAAAACCACCTGTAGGAAATAAACAAGTATGGGATAATGGTGAGTATATTGTGATGGTTGTGGGGGGACCTAACAATCGTAAAGATTATCACTATAATGAAACACCAGAATTCTTCTATCAATTAGAAGGAGATATGGTATTAAAGATTATAGATGACAACGGAAAGATGATCGATGTTGAAATTAATGAAGGAGATATTTATTTGTTACCAGGAAAAATACCACATTCACCACAACGAAAAACTAATACCGTTGGTTTGGTTATTGAATACCCAAGAGACAAAGGAATGATGGATGCTTTAGAGTGGTACTGTGAAAATTGCGGGCATCAGTTGTATAGAGAAGAGTTTGCTTTAGATAATATTGAAACGGATATGCCTATAATTTTTGACAAATATTATTCAGATACAAAAAAATGTACTTGTAATAAATGTGGTACCGTAATGGAAGCACCAAACAAAGCATAAACTTTGTAATAGAAAAAACAAAATGGAAAAACGCAAACTAAGAATAAACGGACATTCACACTTATTACCTTATCCCGAACAGATTCCCCAGTTTATGAAAGACAAAGGGATTTTTTGGGTAGATAAGGATAGAAAATTCATGTTGCAAAAAGATTGGAGTCGACCCGTAACAGACTCTAGTTTCTTTTTGGATGAAAAGCTTGAATGGATGGAACATTTTAAAATTGACCATGCAGTTGTTTTGAATTTGTCACAATTATATGGAAATGGTTTACGTTTAGAAGAAATGAAGCAAGCGTTACGTTTTCAAAATGATTTTAATGCTCGTGTGCAACACGATAATCCAGGTAAATTTACTTGCGGTTTTGTAGTGCATCCAGGTTTTGTTCGTGGAGCTTTATGGGAAATTGAGCGTTGTGTTGAGGTATTAGGCATGCGTTTGTTGTGTTTGCCAACTCACTATATGGATACCATAGGAACATGGCGTTGTATTTTTGATGAAGAAAATGAGCCTATTTTTGAATTAGCAGATAAATATAATTTAGCGGTTGAAATTCATCCATATGATGGAGAGAAGTTTATAAAGTTACAAAATACCAGTTGGCGTTTTCATTTGATATGGATGCTTGCTCAATGTGCAGATGCATATCATTTTTTAACTTTGAATGGTTATTATGATAAATATCCAAATATGCGCGTATGTTTTGCACACGGAGGGCAATTAGCTCAAATGAATTTAGGACGTCGCATTCAAGGCTTTGATGGAAGGCCAGATTTATTTGAAGGAAAAAGTCATCCTAGAAAGGCAGTAGGTCATAAAAACATTTTCTTCGATACATTAGTACACGATACAGGTTCTTTAGACTTGTTAATAAAAAATCAAGGTTCAAAACAAGTGTTAATAGGGTTAGATGATCCTTATCCGTTAGGAGAAATGGAAAGTGAAATTCAATCATCATACCCAGGAAAAATTCTAGACTTGGCTATTGAAAGAAATATTATAAATGAGCAAGAGAAGGATGAAATTTGGGAAAATAATGTATTACAGTGGCTGTTTGGTGATGATAAAAAAGGAAAAAAAGATTTAGTATCTAAAATTTTGCAATAAATAACTAAAGTAACACAGTTTCATAATTTACTGCATACTTGTATTTCTTTTATTGGTGCTATTATTCTACTCGCAATTATCAGACGTGTCTATTGGTTTCAATAATGAGTTTACAGGTCAGTTAATCAGAGTTATAGCAAAAACATTATTAATTTCTTTTTTTTAGTACTGGCTACAAGTTGGGTACTTCAACTAGCACTTACACCAAAACCAAATGAAATTAACAACTCCTTTCTAAAGGAATAATAAATACTAAGATAGATTTTGGTTCAAAAGCAACACTATATAAAACCTATTAACATTTGCTTACAGAATAAAATTTTTAGAAACTGATAAACAGTCGCTTATTGTAAATTTAGGAGGTTATATTAAAAGTCAAACATATGTAACTAGAATTATAGATAATATAAACTCAAATTTAAATTAAGAAGAAGAAAAACTAGAGCGAAAAGACTTAATTACATTTATAGGAGAGAGCAAGTGCCGTTTGCTAATTCTTCCAAAACACATAACCATAGATCAGCGATTTTAGAAGAATTTAAGCAACAGTTATAAGCTATTTAACCTTCCCAATAATTTTATTAGTTTTCCTTTAGTTTTGGCATATTCGTATTGGTTTTTTATTTCCTTTAACTTACTTTCTATTAACTTTACTTCCCTATAATTGATTAAAAATATTGAGCTTTCTCCTAAGAAAAACTTGCGCTCTTCGCTTTTTACAATAGTATTATAATCGTTTACCAGATTTTTTAAAATATCATTTTGTTTTATGTATGAAGAAATTTCTTGTTCTGTAGCTATTATTTTATTTTGTAAAGAAACTTTGGTTGAAGCTATTTCAAAATCAATATCTTGTAGCTTTAACTTTGCAAGTTTTAAATCTCCTCTTGATTTTCTTAAAAATAAAGGAACACTAACTTGAAGTGAGTTTTTGTAATTCTCTGCGCTAAAAGCATCAAAATTATCTACTTTCGATGCTAAAAAATTATATTGAAAGTCTACTTTAGGTAGTAGGTTATTTATCTTTAATTGCTTGTTAATTTCTAGGTTTCTTTTCTTTAACTCTAGTAGTTTCAGCTTGGGGTGGTTTTCAAAACTATTATCAAACAAAGCACTTATAGAGGTATTTAAAATAATATCAATATTTGAAGAAGTGTTAATGTCTGGAACTATTTCTTCTTTTATCTCCATAGGAATATTATTTCCAATCCATAAAAAATTAGAAAGCTCAAACTTAGACTTAATGTATTTTATATTCGCTTTTTCTAGGTCTAATTTTCTGTTCTTTAAATTGATACTTGCTTCTAGAGTGTCAATAGCGGGTTTGTCTCCAGCATTAAAACTTTTTTTTATGTTTTTTAATCTAATATCGGCATTAGTATAATAATCTTTATATACATTATGGCTTTGATAATATTTTAACCAATTTAAATATGTATTAATAGCTTCAAATAAAATATTGTTTATAAGTAGTTGCTGTTTTAATTTACCTTGCTGTACATATAGTTTAGCTTGTTTTAGAGTAGCCATTCTTTTATTAATAAAAAGATTTTTAGCCAAAGAAACTGATACGCCAACATTATATAACCCATTTTCTGGGGTATTTTGTTCAGGGTTTAAATACTGACCAGAATTATTCTCATAACTACCTTTTAATTCTATTCCGTACCATGTTGGAATTTTAAAGGTTGAATTTAAACTTTTATAATAATTAGAGCCTTTAAATTCTTTTCTATTGTAGTCTACTTCTATTTTAGGGTCAAAAGCACCTCGAGCTTTTAATAGTTTAGCTTCATTAGTGCTTGTAATTAGTTTTGCTTGTTTTATTACGGGATGGTGTTTTTTTACATACCCTAAGTACTCTTCTAAACTAAGTTGAGTAGATATGTTTTTTTGTGCAGTTGCTACAAAACTTAGAAATAAAAAAAGAATGCTTAACCTTTTCATTTATTTATTGTTTTATTTTTTTGACTTTTTATCATTTTCTTTTTGCATAGGTTGGTAGAAGTTAGGAGGGAAGCTATTAATTTGTCTCCATAGCTCAAACCAAATAGGTACATTTTCTAATAAAGCAATTGTTTTTGCTCCAGAACCTACCCTGATAGCCTCAGGCCAAGGTTCTTGTTTGTCATTAGGAACAATTAAGACCCTGTATTTTCCATTACTGCTAATAAAGTTTTCTATCGCTACAATTTTCGCACTATAAGTTCCGTATGATACATTGGGCCAACCACTGAAAACTATGGCAGGCCAACCATCAAATTGTACACGCACTTCTTCGCCAATATGTATAAGAGGTAAATCGATAGGCTGTATGTACATTTCAACAGCAAGGTCGTAATTAGCAGGCATAATATTTACTAGTTGTTCACCTTCTTTAAAAGTTTCTCCAATACCAGATTTTATAGCTTTATTGATGTAGCCATCTTGAGGAGCAGTAATAAATAACAAAGAATTTCGTTTGTTATAGTTAGCTAAACTTGTTTCTAGTTTAGATACTTGAACATCTGCATCATAGGCGCCTGATTGTGCACTGTATAAACTACTTTCAGTTTTTGAAAGCTTATCGGTGTAAGATGCTTGTGTACCACTAATAGCTAATTGTGCATTAATAATATTATTCTTAGAGGTAAAGAATTTATTCTCTTGTGAAATTAGTTTAGCAGATAGTTCTTGAAGTTTAGCTCTTTTCTCCTCAACATCTTTTACTGCTTTAAGTCCTTCTTTTTGTAAAGTAATTGTTCTATCAAATTGTGTTTGAGCTATTTTTTGTTTTATTTTGATAGCTTCAAAATCAATACTATCAGTTTTAGCTTTTAAGTAAGCTTGTTT
Organism: Tenacibaculum sediminilitoris; assembly: GCF_964513795.1. Lineage (NCBI taxonomy): Bacteria > Pseudomonadati > Bacteroidota > Flavobacteriia > Flavobacteriales > Flavobacteriaceae > Tenacibaculum > Tenacibaculum sediminilitoris. The sequence continues at coordinate 59,824 of NZ_CAZEQR010000006.1, forward strand.
TAGTTTATTTTTTGTTTGCTCTAGTTTAAATTTACGCTCTTGTCTAATAGCTGTAATTTGATTTTGTAAAGCATTAATTTTATTGTTATATGCCTTTGCAGATAGTGTTTTAGAACTCAACTGCTTACTAGTTCTCTCAGCAAGTTTAGTGTCGAAATATCCACTTTTAACTTCAGATACTCTTAAAATTGTATCTCCTTTTTTTACAAAATCACCTTCTTGAACAAACCATTCTTCTATACGTCCTGGTATTTGAGATTGTAGTGTTTGCGGACGTTGATTAGGTTTTAATGTTGTTACTAGACCTTTGCTAGTTACATTCTGAGTCCAAGGTAAAAACAAGACAATTATTAGTATAATAGAAAATGCTAGTAAAAATTTCTTAAACTTTTTGTGATACTCTTTAGCGAAAATTTCTTTGCCAGATTTGAGTTTTGTAATATCTAGTTGGTCTGAAATTCTATTATTTGATATGTTCAACATAATTACCTACGATTTAAAGTTGGTGATACTACCCTCATTAAGGGTAATTTGCTTGTTACATTTCTCTTTCCAATTATCATTACGACTAACAATAATTAAACTCCATGGTTGAGAAGAATCAGTGATGAAATTAATAATATCTTTTACCTCTTGTTTTTCAAACTGATCAAGAGGATCTTCTAAGATTAGTAATTTAGGTTTTTTTACAATTGCTCTTGCAAGAATAATTTTCTTTGCTATCGTATACCCTATAAGTTTTCCTTCAGGTTTTAAATAAGTATCCAAACCTTTTGGTTGTTGTTTTAAAAAATCTGTTAAGCCTACAATTTTAAAAACAGCATGTATCTCTTCATCAGTTATATTTTTATTACCAAAAGTTACATTTTCTTTAATAGTTCCTTCGAAAGGAGATTCTTCTGAAAAAGACAATCCTAAGTTAGATCTGTAGTTATTGATAAAAATACTTTTTAAAGACAAATCGTTAATATAAATATGTCCAGAAGTAGGTTCTATCAATCCAGAAACAAGTTGTATTAAGCTTGATTTTCCAGAGCTACTACCTCCTTGAATTAAAATTCTATCATTTGGGTTTATTTCAAAAGAAACATCATTTATTATAGGGTTATGTCTATTTTCAACAACATATGAAACATTTTGAATTTCAATTTTTAAAGCCGCATCTCTATTAATGCTAGTTCCTTTTTGTGACTCTATAGGCTTGTCAATAATTTGCCCTAATTTTTCTAGAGATGTAAGTACGTCGTAAAAAGACTCAAGCCCTAGAATTAACTTTTCAACGGAATTAATAATTAAAATAATAATAATTTCTGCCGCAACAAATTGACCAATATTCATTTGTTGTGTTAACACCAAGAAACCTCCCATAAGTAATAAACCAGCAGTAATGATTACTTTAAAACTAATCATTTGTATGTATTGTAAAACAAGTACTTTAAAGTGGTTTTCTCTTGATTTTAAATAATCATTTACTAAAAGATCACATTTGTTAATTGCTAACTGAGTTTTTCCAGATACTTTAAAACTTACAATAGTCCTTGCAGTTTCTTGTAACCAATGTGCTACTTTATATTTGTTTTTAGACTCTTTTAAACTTGTATCTAGCCCTTTTTTAGCAGTATACTTAAATACAACATAAATTAATAACAGAACCAATAATCCAAAAATGATAAAAAATGGATGATAAAATGAAAGTAGTAATAGAGCAAAAATAATTTGTAATAAAGCAGAAGGAACATCAATTAAAATTTTTGAAATCCCCTTTTGAATAGTTAGTGTATCAAAAAACCTATTAGCGAGTTCTGGAGGGTAATAGTTTCTTAATTCACTCATTTTAATTTTAGGAAATCGGTAACTAAGTTCTATAGAAGACCTCGTAAAAATTCTTTGCTGAATGGTTTCAATAATTCTAAACTGCATTAGTTTTAAGGCACCACTAAAAGCAACACCACCTGTTACTAGTATTACCAGTACAATCCATGAAGCAGAAACTTGAGCAGCTTGTAATAAATTTATAATTGCTTGAACCCCTAAAGGCAAAGATAGTGCAACAATACCCTCAAATATAGCATAGTATGCAATTTGTAAGGTATCTTTTTTTTCTAGGGTTATTAAGCCTAAAAAACGTTGCCAAGGAGTAAGTTTGTTATTTTCTTTCATTAGAAAGTGAGTTTAAGGTTAAGTCAATAAAAAAAGAGGTAATAGTGGCATTTTTATTACAATTAGTAAGCGATTTAAAGTGCTGTTGTAAAAATTGTTGGTGTAAAGCTCCTTCAATTACGGTACTTGCAAGCGTTAATGAATGCTTGTAGGTATTGTTATAAAAGCTAATTATTTCAGAAAAACGTTTAACCACTTCTTTATATAGCTTAAAAAAACCTTCTTTGTTTTCGATGTCCACTTCTTTTGTTGAGTAAGATTTAGAGTTTTCGTTAATAACAATTAGGTTTAGTGAAACTTCATTAATATGTGAAAAATCATTGTCTTGTTCAGCTTTTCTTGTGAGAACTTCTACAGCTTTTGTTAGTTTTTTTTCAGGATTACTAATACTGTATGTTTCAAGTACTAATTGATACTGAATCCATCCCCAGTACCAAGAAGTTAAATAAATTAAAAGCTTATGCTTGCTCTCAAAGTAACGATAAATAGAACTTTCATTTGAGCCTATCAATTTTCCTAACTTTTTAAAATTGAAGTTCTCAAAGCCAATTTCTTCAATTAAAATAATACTATTTTCTATAATTCTCTTACCCAAATCCGAGGTTTCTGGGTCTTTGATGTATATTCCTGATGGTATTTCAATTTTTAAGTTTGATAGTAAACTTTTCATAATTTAAAATTTAAAACGCAAATATAATAGTAAAACTATTACAAAAGCATATAATAATATTAAATTGATGTTAATTTTTATATTATAAAGCAATAACAAAAACTTATAAAAGTTTATTTTTACTACACTTCTTCATATTTTATAGATCAAAAAATTCGCTTAAATTTTAAAAATTTATAGAACGAATGAAATTGAAAATAGACGCATTGGGGCATCTAAGAGGTCTTATTGTATTTGTTTTTTGCTGAATTATGAGAGCATTTCTCTTTTTTGGGATGAGAGCACTATTAGTATTGTATATGACAAAACATTTATTGTTTTCTAATCAAAAGTTTTTTGAAATATATGCAGCCTATATCTCATTGGTTCACGTTACCCAAAAAGACAGGATTATTACCTATGAAATAGGTAGCTTTTATTATGGAGATGTGGTTTTTAGCAAACTTTTATGGTCATTTTTTTGCAGAGAAAACAGCTAATTTAATCACAGTTGTTAATGGAAGTTTAGGGGCGATCTCAAAAGTTTTTTTGGTGAGATAACAGCATTACTTACGGGGTTGTCTTCAGATGTTACAATGGAGTAATCAGAAGTTTTTTATCAACTATACTTGTATGTTTCTATGTATGTGAATCTAGGAGTAATTTCAGTAACAATAGGGTTTATTAGTGATTATCTTTTATAAACCAGTAAAAAAATGGATGTTTGAAGTATACTAAACATACAAAAGCCTCAGAACTAATTATTCTGAGGCTTTTGTAAATAGGTCTTGAATTGTTTTATTTAAAAACAGATGTAATGTTTAAGGCTACCTCGTTCCAAGTTTTAGAAACACCATCAGCTCCTTTGTGTAAATCTTTACAAGCAGTATTTAAAGAATCTAAAGCATTTTGAGCTTCCCAGTCGGTAATTTTCATAGTTGCATTTAAGCTAAACTCTTTTCCGTTTAAAGTATATTTAAAAGGAAGTTTTTTAGTAACACTATTCATAGTTAAGTTTGCATAACCTATAGAGTCATTTTCTAAAACCAATTTACCAGAAAGTAACTCTGTTTGATCCATTACTCCGAAGAAAAACTTTTGAATTTTGAAATCTCTACTAGTATCTTTTGTGAAAATACTACTAACTGGAATAGAAAATTCAGCATTATTAATAGCGTCTTTAGCAGTATCAGCTTCACCACCAGCAGTAATGTTTACTTTATTAAATTGTCCTTTTACAGGTGTTTTCTCAGTAGTTTTGTACGCTACCCAATTTATAGAGTTGTTAGCATCTTGCAATATAAAAGCTGCCTTTTTTTCTGTTTTAATTTCTTCTTTTGTAGTTTCTGCTTCTTTTTTTGCTTCTGATTTACAGGATGTTATTTGAAAAACTGTAAAACAGATAATTAAAGAATAAACGAATTTTTTCATGAGATTTATTTTATAAGTGAATTTACTAATTTAACATATTCTTTTTTGGCTTTTCGCTCGTTCATACCTCTAAGTTGCATCCAAGCATTAAATTTAAAAGCATTTCGTAAATCGCTATTATCGTTAAATGTAAACCTATCTCCTTTGACTGCTTGTTTGTAGTATGCATATAAACGTAACATAATATCAGGAGGAAGCTTTTCCTCTAATTCTGATGCTTTTTGATAAGCTTCTTTAAATTTCAAATCTAAATCATCTTCCATAGAATATGACAGCTATTTGTATAGCGAATAAGGTTATACAATGTAATGTATATACAAATATACGAAGGGAGTAAGGAAAAACAAACTATCTAGCCTATCTAATAAACCACCATGACCTGGCATTATTGTGCCGCTATCTTTTACATTTGCTTGCCTTTTTAACTTAGATTCTACTAAATCTCCTAGAGATCCAAAAACAGCAACTATAATAGCAATGATTATCCAGTCTAGAATTGAAAAAAGTCCTGAGTATTGAGCTATTATATAACCAGCAATTATTGAAAATAATAAACCGCCAATAAAACCTTCGATTGTTTTTTTAGGAGATACTTTTTCAAAAAGTTTACGCTTCCCAAAGTTTTTACCAACTAAAAAAGCAAAGCTATCATTGGTCCAAATAACAACAATTATATAAATAATTATGTTGGGATAATAGGTATTGTCAATAAAAGGAAGGTTCATTAAAAAGTAAAAGGGTAATATTAAGTATATTATTTGTAAAAAAAGTTTTTGAGCTAAAGTCTCCGTTTTAATGGGTTTAGAACTTATAAGTAAATAAAGTAAGCTAATTGACCCAATTATGGTAATAACAAATAAGTAGTTATTAAACTTAAAAGCGGTACTTTGAAAACATACATAAACAAAACAAGCTAAAAGAATATAAGGAATAATACTTTTTACTTGTGTAATTTTAGAAAGTTCCCAGATACAAATAGTAGCGAATAGTGCAAGTAACCCTATATATGTTTCTGCTGAAAAAAGAATAGCAGAGATAAATAAGGTAGCATATACAAGTGCAGAAAGACTTCTTACAAAAAGGTTAGACATATTTTAAAGGTCTTCAAAAAGCAGCAAATATAAATCTTTTGTGTTATTATTACCATAACTCAAAAAATTATCATCTTCAGTCTCAAACGTGTAATTCTTGACAGAGCTAATGTTGGTTGGTATATTGCCGCTAAAATGTGTTTTAATACCAGTTAATCCTTCTCCTATGTTTTTTACTAGCTGACTTGTAGTTGCATAAACAATAAAATGTTTAGATAGAGTTGCTAGTTTGTTACTGCCTAATTGATTAGATGAAAATAAAATATCTCCTTTATTGGCAATTAAATGTTCACAAGAGGTAAAAAAAGGTATTGATTCTAAGGAATGGTCTTGTACAGAAATATCAATTTTTTCAGTAATTTTTAACAAGTCTAAATCAGTGCAAGTAACTTCGTTCCAATTATTTTCTTCTAGAATTTTTTTTAAGTTTTTACTCACTTCTTTTATAGATGTACAGTATAAAAACTTTCCTCCTTTATTAATAAAATGATGAACAAAAGAGTCATCCAAAGACAAATTAACCTCTTGTTCTTTGGCTTTTTTGTCTATAGATGAGTCTTGATATATTTTAAATAATTTCTTAAAAAAATTCATTAAAAAAACACTATTCTTCTGTTGTAACTTGAGGTTTTTCTTCTTTTCCAAATGGTCTATCTCCAAATATCTTCACTAAATCGTCTTTGAAAATCACTTCTCTTTCAAGTAATAAATCAGCAAGTTCTGTTAATTTATCTCTGTTTTTATCAAGTATTTCAATAGCTCTTTTGTACTGAGTTTCTATTAATTCTGAAATTTCTTCATCAATTTTTTTAGCAGTAGCATCGCTATAAGGTTTTACAAAAGCATCATTACCTGATGAATCGTAGTAAGTTATATTACCTACTTTATCGTTTAAACCGTAAACAGTAACCATGGCTCTAGCTTGTTTAGTAACTTTTTCTAAATCACTTAACGCTCCTGTAGATATTTTATTAAAAATTAGTTTTTCTGCTGCTCTACCTCCCATAGTAGCACACATTTCATCCAACATTTGTTCTGTTTGAACAATTTTTCTTTCTTCAGGAAGATACCATGCAGCACCTAATGATTGACCACGAGGAACGATTGTTACTTTGACCAATGGAGCAGCATGCTCTAACATCCAACTAACGGTTGCATGACCAGCTTCATGAAAAGCAATTACTTTCTTTTCTTTTGGAGTAATAACTTTATTTTTTTTCTCTAATCCGCCTACAATTCTATCAACGGCATCTAAAAAGTCTTGATGTTCAATAGCTTCTTTACCTTTTCTGGCTGCAATTAAAGCAGCTTCATTACATAGGTTAGCGATATCTGCACCAGAGAAACCAGGAGTTTGTTGTGCTAAAAATTCTAAATCGGCATTTGCTGCTAATTTTAAAGGTTTAATATGAACTTCAAAAATTTCTCTACGTTCATGTAAGTCTGGTAAGTCAACATAAATTTGACGATCAAAACGACCAGCACGCATTAATGCTTTATCTAATACATCTGCACGGTTGGTTGCTGCTAATACAATTACATTGGTGTCGGTACCAAAACCATCCATTTCAGTAAGTAATTGGTTTAAGGTGTTTTCACGTTCGTCATTACCACCAGTCATGCTATTCTTACCTCTAGCACGTCCAATAGCATCAATTTCATCAATAAATATAATAGAAGGTGATTTTTGTTGTGCTTGTTTAAATAAATCACGTACACGAGAAGCACCAACACCTACGAACATTTCAACAAAATCAGAACCAGATAAAGAGAAAAAAGGTACACCAGCTTCACCAGCAACTGCTTTTGCCAATAAGGTTTTACCTGTTCCTGGAGGACCAACTAACAGAGCTCCTTTAGGGATTTTACCACCTAACTTTGTATATTTCTCTGGACTTTTTAGGAAGTCTACGATTTCTTGAACTTCTTCTTTAGCTCCTTCCAGACCAGCAACATTTTTAAAGGTAGTTTTAACCTTTGTGTTTTCATCAAAAAGCTTAGCTTTAGATTTACCGATGTTAAATATTTGTCCTCCAGCACCACCTCCTCCAGCAGCTCCAGACATTCTTCTCATAAAGAAAAGCCAAATAACAATCAATAAAATAAAAGGAAGAAAACTAATGATAGTGTCCATCATGCTTGTTCTTTCTATATTTACTTTATCAAAGTCTAGATTTTTATTTTCTTTTTCTTTATTAATTTCATTTTCAAAGTTCTGTAAATCACCAAAATTATACGTGTATAATGGCGATCCTTTTCTGTAAAAAGGAGAATCTGTTAGTTTTTTATGTTCTTCTTTTTTTTCAGCTTCAGGCTTTAAAAATATTTGAGCAACATTGTTGTTTTCTACAACAATTTCTTTAATGTCGTTTGCTTGAAGAATTTCAGTAAACTCGTTTTTAGAAATATTACGAGAACCTAAATTACTAGAATTAAAAAAGCTTAATCCTAATAAAATAATTATTATTGGTATGTATAGCCAAAATGAGTTAAAACTAAATTTTGGCGTATTTTTTTTATTATCACTCATAAAAAGGTGTATAAAATGTTAGCAATTATGCTGGGTTGATTTCTGTGATTTTTGCATCTCCCCAAAGGCTTTCAATGTCGTAAAATTCACGAACTTGTTTTTGAAAAATATGTACAACAACGTTTACGTAATCCATTAGAACCCATTCAGAGTTTCCTTGTCCTTCAATATGCCAAGGTTTATCTTTTAGTTCTTTACTTACTATTTTTTGTACGGAGCCCGAAATGGCGTTAACTTGTGTGTTCGAGTTAGCAGAACAAACTACAAAATAATCACAAACAGTGTTTTCTATCTCTCTTAAATCTAGTAACTGGATATCCTCTCCTTTTACATCATCTATCCCTTTAATAATCACAGCTAAAAGATCGTCTGTGTTTGTTTGTTTTATTGTCATTAAAAAAAATTAAGTTTTAGCAAAGTTATTATTTTTTTGCGAGTAATTTACGTAATATTGATACTTGTTTTACACGCTAATTCTACATGAAAATAATCAAACTTGATGCCATCGATTCTACCAATACTTTTTTAAAGGATATGGTGTCAAAAATGGTAATTGAAGATTTTACGGTAGCAGTAGCAAAAACACAAACAAAGGGCAGGGGACAGATAAACTCAGAATGGATTGTTGAAGAAGGTAAAAACCTAACTTTTAGTGTGTTTTCAAGGTTTGTAGACTTAAAAGTAGAGAATCATAAATACTTCAATTTTTGTGTTTCACTAAGTGTTTTTGAGGCTCTAGAGGCTGTAAAATTACCAAATTTGACTGTAAAATGGCCTAACGACATTCTGTCAGGAAACAAAAAGCTAGGAGGTATATTAATTGAAAATACATTGAAAGGAAGTTATATAGTGTCTTCAATAATAGGAATTGGGATTAATGTAAACCAAGATTCATTTCCTAAGAATTTACCAAATGCATCTTCTTTAAAAAAGATTTTAGGTAAAGAATTTGATTTGGATGTGTTATTAGATATTATTTTAATGAAGTTGAAATATTATTTCGACCTCTTAGAAAAAAAAGAATATTCTCTCTTAGAAAAAAACTACTTAAAAGTATTGTATAAAAAAAATGTTCCAACAATGTTTAAAAGCAGTCAGAACATTTTATTTATGGGTAAAATTATTGGAGTCTCAAAAAGTGGGAATCTCCAAATTGAATTAGAAAACGAAACGATTCAAGAGTTTGGTTTGAAAGAAGTTTCGTTCGCTACTTTATAATTTTTCTAAATTTTCAGTCAGAGTACCAATAAACTTAGTTAAAGGAGCTTTAACCATCATAGCCATCATTGCATTAAATTCTCCATTGAAATTTAAAGAAACCTGACTCTCATTGTCGCTTATTTCAGTAATATTAGCAGCTAAGGTGAAAGGCAATTTACTACTAGCAGCACCTAAAGTAATATTAGAGTACTCTGTTTTTTCTTTCATTACTAAACGAATTTCTGGCATACCTTTTAAACCAAAAATAAAACTATCATCATCAACCTCAAATTTTTGAGTATTTTCTGGCATTAGTTGTTCAAAATTTTCTAATTTAGTTAGAAAATCAAATAAATCTTTAGATGATTTTTTTACAATAACGGTATTTCCTTCTATATTCATGATAGTGCTGTTATTTATCGTTTTGATTCCATTTACTAGGGGCAATTCTCCAATCTTCTAAAGTTCGAAGTTCTTCACTAGTAATATATTTACTATCTAAAGCTTGCTCTAATAAATACTCATAATTACTTAGAGTAGTAAGCTCTACTCCATCATTGTTAAAATTCTCTGTAGCAATATTAAAACCATAAGAAAAAATAGCAACCATACCTTTCACGTTGGCATGTGCTTCTTTTAATGCTTTTACAGCATTCAAACTACTTTTACCTGTGCTAATTAAATCTTCAATAACTACTACATTTTGACCACTGTCTAAATGTCCTTCAATTTGGTTTTTCCTACCATGCTTTTTAGGCTCTGGTCTAACATATACAAAAGGAACACCTAACTCTTGGGCTACGAGTATTCCAATAGCAATAGCACCTGTAGCTACTCCAGCAATAACATCTGGTATACCATGTTTCTCTTCAACAAGTTTAGCAATTTCTTGTTTTAAAAAATTTCTAACAGGAGGATATGATAAGGTAATTCTATTGTCGCAGTAAATAGGCGATTTCCAGCCAGAAGCCCACGTGTAAGGCTCTTGAGGACTCAGTTTTATAGCTTTAATTTGTAAAAGAAGCTCTGCAGTTTTTTTTGCTGTATCTTTGTTAAAATCCATAGCGCAAATGTATAAAGTTTTTGTTAATGATAAACCAATAATCTTTACAACTTCAATTAAAAATGAAGAAGATTTTTCTGTTTACATCTGCAAAAATACAATTATTGAAGAACTTATTTATGGGTTAAAAGTTGGTAAATTAAACGGTCTTTATCTTTATTGTAATAACTTAACAGAAGATTGGTTAAGTTTTAAAGTTAAATTTAAGGTAATTATTGCTGCTGGAGGATTGGTTTTAAACAAAAGAGAAGAGGTACTATTTATTTATAGAGGAAATAAATGGGATTTGCCTAAAGGAAGAGTAGAAGATGGAGAAGGGCTCGAAGAAACAGCCATAAGAGAAGTAGAGGAAGAATGTGGTGTAAAAAACAATTCAATAACTAAAAAGCTTCTCGTGACTTATCATTTATTTATTCACCAAAACAAATATCGATTAAAAGAAACACATTGGTATTTAATGAACTCTAATTACCAAGGAAGTTTAACTCCACAATTAGAAGAAGGAATAACAGAGGCTGTATTTAAAAACAAAGAAGCTACTTGTAAAGCATTACAAAACACTTTTGCTAATATAAAAATGGTATACGAATCTTACCTTAAAAATGTCGATTAATGACAGTATGTCATAAAAAATAACTTAATTTATTTCTTTTCCTGTCAAAATATAGGTAAAAAGTTAATGGCATACACTTTGACTGATACTACCCGTAAAATTGAATTTAAAACTTTAAAAAAGATAAATAAAGATTATGAGTAAAATTATAGGTATAGATTTAGGTACTACGAACTCATGTGTGTCTGTAATGGAAGGTAATGAGCCAGTAGTAATTCCAAATGCAGAAGGTAAAAGAACAACTCCTTCTATCGTAGCGTTTGTTGAAGGAGGAGAGCGTAAAGTAGGAGATCCTGCGAAACGTCAAGCAGTAACAAATCCAACAAAAACGGTTTATTCTATTAAGCGTTTTATGGGAAATAAGTATTCTGAGTCTCAAAAAGAAGCTAGCAGAGTTCCTTATGAAGTAGTAAAAGGAGATAACGATACACCAAGAGTAAAGATTGATGATCGTATGTATACACCACAAGAAATATCTGCAATGGTGTTACAAAAAATGAAAAAAACAGCTGAAGACTATTTAGGTCAAGGAGTTTCAGAAGCGGTAATTACAGTACCAGCATACTTTAATGATGCACAACGTCAGGCAACTAAAGAAGCCGGAGAAATTGCAGGTCTAAAAGTTCGTCGTATTATTAATGAACCAACTGCTGCAGCTTTAGCTTATGGATTAGATAAAGCAAATGATGACAAGAAAATTGTAGTATTTGACTTTGGTGGAGGTACGCATGATGTTTCTATCCTAGAGTTAGGAGATGGAGTATTTGAAGTATTAGCTACTGATGGAGATACACACTTAGGTGGAGATGATGTTGATGAAAAAATTATTAATTGGTTAGCAGAAGAGTTTAATGCTGAAGAAAATATGGATTTACGTAAAGATCCTATGGCATTACAACGTTTAAAAGAAGCTGCTGAAAAAGCTAAAATTGAATTATCAAGTACAACTTCTACAGAAATTAATTTACCATACATCACAGCTACTGCTAGTGGACCAAAACACTTGGTAAGAACGTTAAGTAGAGCTAAGTTTGAGCAATTAATTGATGATTTAGTGAAAAGAACTATTGAGCCTTGTCAGACAGCGTTAAAGAATGCTGATTTATCAACTTCTGATATCGATGAGATTATCTTGGTAGGTGGTTCAACTCGTATTCCTGCCATTCAAGAAGCGGTTGAGAAGTTCTTTGGTAAAGCGCCAAGTAAAGGTGTAAACCCAGACGAGGTTGTATCTTTAGGGGCAGCAATTCAGGGAGGAGTGTTAACAGGTGATGTAAAAGATGTTTTATTATTAGATGTAACACCTTTATCATTAGGAATTGAAACTATGGGTAATGTATTTACAAAGTTAATCGATGCAAATACAACTATTCCAACTAAAAAAGCGCAAGTATTCTCAACAGCAGTAGATAACCAACCATCGGTAGATATTCACGTATTACAAGGTGAAAGAGCGATGGCAGCAGATAACAAAACAATTGGTCGTTTCCAATTAACTGACATTCCACCAGCACCAAGAGGAGTACCTCAAATTGAAGTAACTTTTGATATTGATGCAAATGGAATCATCAATGTATCTGCAGCAGATAAAGCAACAGGAAAAACTCAAAATATCCGTATCGAAGCTTCTTCGGGATTAACAGATGAAGAAATCGAAAAAATGAAAGCTGATGCAGAGGCAAATGCTGAAGCAGATAAGCTAGCAAAAGAAACTGCGGACAAAGTTAACGGAGCAGATTCTATGATCTTCCAAACTGAAAAGCAATTAAAAGAGTTTGGTGATAAATTATCAGCAGATAAAAAAGAGCCAATTGAAGCTGCTTTAGAAGAGTTAAAAAAGGCACACGAATCTAAAGACCTTGCTGCGATTGATGCTGCAATGGAAAAGATTAACGAAGCTTGGAAAGTTGCTTCAGAAGAAATGTATAAAGCACAACAAGATGCACAAGCTAATGGAGCAGATGCGCAAGGAAATGCAGATGGAGGTTCTTCAACTGAAGGAGATAATGTAGAAGACGTAGACTTCGAAGAAGTAAAGTAATTTTGAATTTATTTCAGAATCTAAAATAAAACGAAAAGCCATTGAATACGTTCAATGGCTTTTTTATTTTTACTGTCCCGTCCTGAAATAAGTTGACACAAAATCGACTTATTATGAGTAAAGGAGTAAACAAGCGGGTTAAGCGCACCCAACGCGATTACAATTTAGGCTTTAAATTAGCCTTAGTAGCCGAGGTAGAAAAAGGCAACTACACCTATAAGCAGGTACAAAAAGTCTATGGTATTCAAGGTAGGAGTACTGT